>DATCAX010000485.1:0-3437 GCA_036512375.1 Candidatus Angelobacter sp.
GGAAAACTTTTGTGCCGGCTGCGGCAACAACCCGCAAAGAAGCCGGCTCCGCGGAAACTTTTCCTGAACGAGACAAGGTGATGACGCGGTCGGCAATCCGGATGGTGTCCGGCCGGTGCGCGGCAAAGATACGCGTCATGCGCAGTTCAGCCAGCATGGCCGCGATGCGCTGCTCCGTTGGAACATCCAAATGGCTGGTGGCCTCATCCAGGATCAGGATGGAGGGCCGCGGGTAAAGAGCGCGCGCCAGCAGGAGGCGTTGTTGCTGGCCTCCAGAAAGCGCCGAGCCCATGTCACCAATCAGCGTGTTGTACCCCATGTGCATTTCGTTGATCTCATCATCCAGGCACGCGAGACGGGCGCATTCTTCCACTCGCGACATATCGGCAATGTCAGAGGCGAAAGCGATGTTGTCCGCGATCGTCCCGGCAAAAAGTGAATCATCCTGCAAAACAAATCCAACGTTGCCCAGGACTGCAGCCCGGCTTTCGCAGACAGAATGCCCGTTCACGACAACATCACCCGATTGCGGCTTCAACAGGCCGGCCATCAGCTTAAGCAGCGTCGATTTTCCCGCTCCGGACACGCCAACAATTGCCACACACTCACCCGGCTCGATCCTGAAGGTGACATCCTGCAGTAACCACGGTTCTGTATCCGAGTAGCGGAAGAAAACATGTTTGACTTCGATGGAAGCGTCTTCCGCTTCAGCGCTCACCACTTCAATGAAAGTGGATTCAGGCTTTTCCAGCACTACATCAGCCAGCCGCTGGACCTGGAGCGAGAGCATGCGGAACTCATAAAGGCGGTCGACCAGATTGGTGATCCGGGCCTTGAACTGTTCCTGGTAAGCAACAAAGGCAAACAGCATGCCTACGCTGAACTTCCCGCCCAGAACCAGGATCGCGCCAAACCAGACTACTGCCACCGATTGCAGGCCAAAAATCAGCCCATTCGCGGCCTTGAAAAGCAAAGTAAGTTTTTCGGAAGCCACCTGCGCGTTGGTGGTGTCGGCAAGCAGATTCATCCAGCGCGTCTTGCGGCCGTCCTCGCGGCCCAGAACCTTGATGGTGCGAATGCCGCGCAGCGTCTCAATCAGGTAAGTCTGCTGTTTGGAGAGACGCATAATCTGTTCTTCCATCGATTTCCGCAATGGTAGGTAGGCGAAATTGCGCAGCGCGACGTAGAGCAGCACGCTGCCAATCACGATCAGAGCCAGTTGCCGGCTATAGAAGAACATCACGGCGAGCACAAAGATGGAGACCAGACCATCCAGCACGGCTTCAATAAAGTTGTTGGTAAGGGTGCGCTGGATGGCTTCAGCGCCGTCAAAGCGAGACAGGATGTCACCAAAATATCTTTTTTCAAAGAATGAAACGGGCAGGCGGACAAGATGGGAGAAAAGGTTGGCGTACCACTGCAGCTTGAGCGAAGTGCCGAAATAGAGAGTGGTCCAGCTGCGCAGCGCTCCCAGGAAAGATTGCAGGCCAATCAGCAGCATGAAGCCAATACCGAGCGTCGGGAGAAGATCGCGGTTAAACGCGGCGAGCACCTTGTCCACTGTGAGTTGCAGAAATAACGGGCTGACGATCGAAAACAGTTCCAGAGCGCCGGCCAGGACAAAGATTTGTGCCAGCGCGCGCTTGAGGCCTACAACCCGGCCAATGAGATCGCGCAGACGGAGCGGGCGGCGCTCGTCGCGCGGTGCGAAGCTGGGTGTGGGGGTAAGCTCCAGGGCGACGCCGGTGAAATAACGTCCGGCTTCGGCAAAGCTGACCCTGCGCGGCCCCATGGACGGATCGTGCAGGTAGATATATTTCCGCGTGACCTTCTTCAGCACCACGAAGTGGTCCATCTTCCAGTGCAGGATGCAGGGTGTGTTGAGATAGGGGAGATCTTCGATTTCCACGCGAAGAGGGCGGCCGGTGAGATCAAGTACGGAAGCGAACTTGATGACGTGGTTCAGCGTAGCGCCGCGCAGCGACATAGTGAAGCGCTGCCGCAGAGCAGGCAGGTCAACCTGCAGACCGTGATAGCCGGCGATCATGGCAAGGCAGGCCAGGCCACACTCCGCCGCCTCCGTCTGAAAGACCATCGGCAGTTTTTGTTCCCAGGAAAATTTCATTTTCCGCAAGTATTCAAGTCCCGCGGCCTTAGCTTCCTGACCGTTCGAAGAACCACTTGATTAGAGGTTGATGCCCAAGCGGGATTTCCGCTTCCACTCTCACTCCCGTTTGCGATGAAGGGTTGAGTTGCACAATCTGGGCCGCTTGTGGCGGGAGCGACACAGCTATTTTGTATACCGGCCCAGCTATGCTCAAATTTGCCTGAGCAATTTCTGCAGGGTCCAGAGGCGCTTGCGGGACTTCCAGAACAGTTCCAACCTGGTGGGTGAACTGCGCCGAACAAGAATCACAGCGCAAAGATAGTTGGGCACCGGTGTGCAGCCGGCCGAGCAAGCGGCCGGGCACGTAAACTTCGGCTCGCAATTTCGGCTGAGGAGCGTTGGGAACAGCGGGTCCAGGGACGGTTATGACGCCAGGAACATACGCACTCTCAGCGTATTGACCGACGAAAAGAAATCCCAGAACGGCAGCCGTAATGCCCAGGGCGAACCAGCACAGCAACATCAGGGAAAAGGGACGCACGAGAATAATCTCGCCATAAAATTTCTGTTGGAGTGCAGCAACCGCTTCCGGACGAAACAATGGCGAGGGGTTCCCAATGCTGCTGTGGCTTTCCACCGAACTGAGAGTCTTGCCGGTGATTGGCATCTGCTTGTTCGCTCCGTACTAAACGAAGAAGTAAATGGTACGGCCCGAGCAATTGAAAAAGATAAAAAATCGTTAATAAAAATCCAGAGCTGTTCCAATTTGGGAAGGCAGGAACTTTGGAGAGCACGCTGTTCTCTGTCGAATCAGATAATGAGGAGCTTGGTGAGAACTCCCTGATGCGGCATTGTCACAACCCTGAATTCTCAGGATGTTTCGGCGGCGCTCTCAGTCGCTACGCTTCGTTCGAGCTTGCTCAACATGACAGCTAGATATAGAGCATCGCTGCCTTGCAACGATGGATTGCGGACGCGTGATTCAGGCGGTGGAAAGTCGGAACTTTTCGCAAAGACGCTCGTATGTCTAGGCCACAACGCTGGGAGCAGCGGCGCGTTTGGGCAGGATTTCACCGATTCGGCGAATCTGTGCGCCGACGCCTTTCAGCTTCTCTTCGATGCGCTCATAGCCGCGGTCAACATGATAGACGCGGTCAATGATGGTTTCACCGTCGGCCACCAGCGCGGCGATGACCAGAGAGGCTGAAGCGCGAAGGTCAGAGCACTGAACAGCAGCGGAGCTAAGAGGAGTTTTGCCGCGGACGACGGCGCGGCGGCCTTCCACCTTGATATTGGCTCCCATGCGGCCCAGTTCGTGCGCGTGCATGAA
>DATCAX010000486.1:0-3118 GCA_036512375.1 Candidatus Angelobacter sp.
TCAGTTATCCCGGATCAGGAGGGCTGAAGCCCTTTTCGCCAAATTCGCAAACACCGGCCGGCTGGACATTTCAGATAGCCTCGAACGTGCAGGGTGACCTGAGCCTGACTCTGGGATTTCAAGACGATGATTACAGCGACAACGGCTACTGGGGTCATGACCGCGATAACGGCCCCAATGGCCAGTGCCCAACGCCGGGGACGCCGCAGGCGGATTACGGCAAGCCGGCATGGGTGACGATTACCATTGCACCCACGGGCACGGTTACGCCGAACGAAGCGATGGACCTGGTGAGCGATACGGTGGATTCGAATAATTTGCCGCTGAATCCGTGGTGGGCTTACGAGAAAGGTGTGGGCAAGCCGGCTAATGGGCTTGCGCATCCGAACCCGGTTGCGCAATGCGGAATGTCATATAAAGATCCTGACAACGTGGACCAGGGAATAAACCTGGTGGGCAACCAGTGCACCACCCAGGCACCGTCAGTAAACCAGGGCACCGGGTTCAGCGGAGAACTTTGCCGCGGCGCAGCGGACCCATATGTTCTAGCCGGACACCTGAACTGGTTTGTGAGCACATACGAAGGCAAAATCAGGTGGGATGATTGGAGCGGCACGTTCAAACCCCTGCACCTGACCAAGAGCGGCGATGACGATTACAACTTTACGCTGGCGCCGGATTCCGGTACGGGACTCACGTTCTCAAGACCTAACACGATTGGGCTGGAATTTGATTCCGATGAAGTGGTGGACCGGATTGATAAAGGATGGTGGAACGATTTCCATAAACTGGTGGACACCGATAGCGGGAAGGATGGAGGCGCTGCCGTGAGTATTTTTGATTCACCCGCCATTGTGATTGGACTGTTTGGCCTGGATTCAGAACACGGCGCTTATTCTGAGCTGCATCCTGTCTATGGCATGGCCATACGAACCAACTCTGATGCGGGCCATGTGGGCACCGATGACTGGGTATTTCTGGCGCGCAACTGGGGCAATGAAGGTTACTGCGCCGATGGTGATATGCCGGTGCCGGAATTAACGTCGTTGAGTTTCTTTATTCGTCGCCCGGATGCAATTGGCGATGACCCGGCCAGCCCCACCGCGCTGGATGAGCTGTACAGCACCAACGACAACAATTCCGTGGCCGTCAACTTTGTACCCGGTGGCGCTATCCTGACGTTCGACCTCGGCTCACCGATATTCAGGACGCTTTATTCCGGACACGTGCAATTTCATTGGAAACTGAGTGGGACGGCACGCGGTCGCGTGGTGGGCGGCCTTAACAACCAGAAAGTGGGCGGCTTGCAGGGTGCGGTAGTCCCGGGAAAACCTGCTGCTCCCGGCGGGAAAGTGGTCCGCGTGCCAACGGGGCCGATCAAGGTCAACCCGGCTGCCGGCAGTACGGATGCAGACGCTACAGAATTGTCCGACAAAGTATTTGGCGGCTTCCCTGCCAACATACAGACGCAGGTGAATGCATTGCTCACCAAAAAGCCGGTGGCAGCGCATTCAGTGCCGGTGCGTCGAGTGACGGCTGCGGCAAAGCCTCTGATACACAAGGCGAAACCATCCTACATAAGAGCCACGAGAGTGCCGGATCCGGAGCGCGAAGCACGGGAGGCGCAACTGCTGAAGCTCTATTGCGACACCTACCCGGGTGGAAAATCGCCGAACTTAACCGTGCGTTCCTGCGCGCCATTGCTGACCAAACCGAAGGAGATTCCGTTCAAGCACTGATGCCAGCTCGGCGCTTCTAATCAATCACCGCGATGCTAGGTACAAGCATCGCCGCGCGCCCCATTTTTCCGCGTTTTTTGCGAAAAGGGGTGGGATTCGATTCACGGTCCCCGAAACGCGCTTCGCGTGGTGGGGGAGGCCCGCGCGCAACGAAGTGAAGCGCGCTAAAAACCGCCCTTCGCAACAACCGCGAAGGCCATGGCGCCAGGGCATGATGGGAGACGCCAAGGCGCATTATGACGGCGTGGTTGCCTTTTCCCAGACGGACTTTACTGAAGACCTGAAGAAGATCAAGGTGCCTGTTCTGGTGATGCATGGCGATGACGACCAGATTGTGCCTTACGCCGATTCTGGACCACTCTCAGCAAAGTTGCTGGCGAATGGCACGTTGAAAACCTACAAGGGCTTCCCGCACGGCATGCCCACAACTGAGGCCGCCACGATTAACGCCGACCTCCTGGCATTCGTCAAGATTAGCAAACAAGCGGCCGCGTAGGACTAATCCGGGCCTTTGCCGATGCGTGTTCACACCGCAAACTAAAAAGCCGCCCGCATCGCGCAGGCGGCTTTTAGTAAAGTGACTGAGTGGCTATCCCGCTTTTTCCATCGCGGGCAGGGAAACGTCGCGGCGTTCCACCATATCTTTGGTGACTTCAAATTCCTTGACGCGTTTCTGGCTGGGCAGGTGATACATCAGGTCCAGCATCAACTCTTCCAGGATCATGCGCAGACCGCGCGCTCCGACCTTGCGCTGCATGGCCTCACGGGCGATGGCAGCCAACGATCCCTCAGAGAACCGGAGCTTCACGTTTTCAAATTCGAACATGCGCTGGTATTGCTTGACGATGGCGTTGCGCGGCCGGGTAAGGATTTCGATGAGCGCGGCTTCGTCAAGATCATTGAGGATGCCGACAACAGGCAGGCGTCCGACGAATTCAGGAATCAGGCCGAAACGGACCAGGTCCTGAGGCTCGGCTTTTTGCAGCAATTCAGTGTCACGCTTGCTGGCTTCAGTAAACTCTTTTTCTTTGGCCTCACTGGTGCGGAAGCCCATGGACTTTTTGCCGATGCGCCGGGCCACGATTTTTTCCAGGCCCACGAACGCGCCGCCGCAGATGAAGAGAATGTTGGTGGTATCGACCGGGGTAAATTCCTGGTGGGGATGCTTGCGTCCGCCCTGTGGCGGAACGTTGGCGATGGTACCTTCCAGGATCTTGAGCAGCGCCTGCTGCACACCTTCGCCCGAAACGTCCCGGGTGATGGAGGGGGAATCCGTCTTGCGCGAGATCTTGTCGATCTCGTCGATGTAGACGATGCCGCGCTCCGCCCGTTTGATGTCGTAGTTGGCGTTCTGCAGTAGCCTCAAAATAATGTTTTCC
>DATCAX010000487.1:0-2537 GCA_036512375.1 Candidatus Angelobacter sp.
AAAACCATTGGCGGCACCGGCCAGGGAATTGATCGAACCTCCGGGAGCTCCAGTCGCAATGAAGAGCACGACGGCGGAAGCGATAGTCGCGCCGATACATTGGGCCACCCAGTAACCAGCTGCCTCCTTTATGCCCATGCGGCGGCTGACCACCATCCCCAATGTGACTGCGGGATTGATGTGGCAGCCGGAAATTGGCCCCACGGCGAAGGCCATGGCGAGCAAAGAGAGTCCAAACGCCATGGCAACACCGACGTTACCAACTTTTCCGCCAGCGATCACGGCTGTGGTGAGCCCGGCGAAGACCAGAACAAATGTGCCAAATAACTCCGCTGCGTATTTCATGCGACTTTCACCTCGGGAAAATTTCGGCAATAAACCCAAAATCGAACAATGGTCGGCGGCAAATTATGACAGTTTTACCGCGACCCATTTGCCGCGGCCCCATCGGGCAAATATCAGTTGAAATGTTAGCGGGAATTCTACATGGCAGAAGTTGTTTTGGCACGTATCTGCATTGGTGCCAGAGCAAGAGCCGGGAAGTGCCCAAAATTGGCTTGAACTACCCAAGAGTTTAATGAGTGGTAGAAAAAGGCCATGGCACCAACGGCATCTGTCACGGGAGGCGGCGCACTCTATATAGTTTTTCTTTCAGACCATATATATTGGTCGTAAGATATTGTATATAAACAACTTACGGGTATGTAGTTTTGACCTGTAACCGTTTCATTCTGCAAACCGGGAGAGCGGCGCATTGATTAAGGTCAATCGAAAAATCTTTACCATTCTCTACCGCTTAACGTTGCCAGGGAGCCTGCTGCTGGTCTTCTCAGCGCTGCTGGTCCGGGTGGGTGTGCTGGCCGATCCCAAAGCCCCGATTGTCCAATATCTTCCCATCGTGGTCTTCGGTGTCGGGCTGGCGCTAAGCGCATTCTTCCGGCGCAGCAGATTGTTTTTTGCACTGCTAGCGTTGACGCTGGCGCAAAGCGCTTTTGCCTGGGTGATACCGAATTTGTCAGCGGTTTCGCGGACGATTACTGCGAACGCAATTGCCATCCTGTTGCCGCTCAACCTGCTGGTATTGGCGTTTCTGCGTGAGCGCGGAATCGTTTCGCCCGCTGGACGACGACGGCTGGCGATTGTGGCGTTGCAGGTCATGGGTGTAGCGATCCTTTGCATGCCTGCCGTAGCGCAGATTGCCGCGCAACTCAGGCGCTCATTTGTTCCGCTCGTATTTTCACAATGGAGCGGACTGTCACAGCCGGCATTGCTGGCGTTCATTCTGGCCACCACGGTGATGATGGTCCTGCTTCTCCAGCGTTACAAAGCGGTAGAGAGCAGCCTGTTGTGGAGTCTGGTGGGAGCGTTCATCGCGTTGCGGGAGGTGGGCACAAGCCATCTGGACGGAATTTATTTTGCCGCTGGCGGGCTGGCGCTGATTGTGGCATTGATTGAAACGTCCTACGCCATGGCGTACCTGGACGAATTGACGCAGCTACCCAGCCGCAGATCATTGAACGAAGCGCTGCTAAAACTGGGCGAGACGTATTCTATTGCGATGCTGGACGTTGATCACTTCAAGAAGTTCAATGACAGCTACGGACATGAGTCAGGCGACCAGGCGTTGAGGCTGGTGGCATCGCGACTGTCACACATTACGGGCGGCGGAAAAGCCTATCGCTACGGCGGAGAAGAGTTCGCTATTGTGTTCCCGAACAAGGCTTCAGAAGAAGTGTTCGTTTATCTTGACCGTATGCGGCGGGTGATTGAGCAATCCGCATTCACCGTCCGCGGGGCCGACCGGCGCCGAAAAGGGAAGAGCGCCATAGGACGCGGAAGCAAGAAGCAGACCAACGTAACAGTTAGTATTGGGCTGGCCGCAACCAACGGTGACAAGCTTGCGCCGGCAGAAGTGCTTCGCATGGCCGACCAGGCACTCTACAAAGCTAAGGCCAAAGGCCGCAACTGCACCATTACAGCCAAGCTGAGCAAGTCACCCAGCATGGTGAAGCAGCCGAGTTTGCGGGCGCTGAGCGTAAGCTGATGGGCGCTAGTTGGTAGTTGGCATTCGTACTGCGTATTGGGCACGTGGAAACCCAGCAACGATAATCCTGCAGTTGGCCCCGAGACAGGAACTACACGGCTTTCTTAGCTCGACATGTTCGCGGTCGTTTGTTTCTCTTTGGTTAAAGGGATTCCCCCATGCTTTGCGAAGGTCGGGATTATAGAAAAAGCTACTCCAACCCAGCCTCACGCATTCGCTGATTGTGGTTGGCGTACGAGATCTGCTGAATGCGATCGCGGTCAAGGCCAAGCGGGTTCGGCGTAAAGACGAACTCCGTGCGGCGGGGAATGTTCGCGGCCTGGGTCATGAATAGTTCGCGTACCGGGCCAACATGCTCAGGGTACTTCACTAACTGTTCCCGTAGAAAATCCATGCCGTGGACCAGGTGGCGGCCTTCGTCGGACCGAATGAGCTTGATGCCTTCGAGCAGTCGAGGGAACATGCCGGTCTTGGCCAGAAGATCTTCAAAGAA
>DATCAX010000488.1:0-3811 GCA_036512375.1 Candidatus Angelobacter sp.
TTCTTTGAACAGCCGCCACTGCCATATGCTGAGGTAGCCCGGCGCATGGGGCTTGCCACGGGATCCATTGGGTTCATCCGCGGGCGTTGTCTGGACAAGCTGCGCAAGGCGCTGGGGGAATTCGGTTTCAACGGGTAGGGAAACGAACAGATGCGCAACAGTCCTGCGAGACTGTTGCGTTTTACACTCGTGAATGGATTTTAGGGGTTGTCAGGTCGCGCCGGTAGAGTTCCAGTGGATCAAGCTGGGTCAACTGTTGAGACACCACATCTTGCTGCAGCACCTTTTGCGCGAATATTGATACCAGAAAGTGCAGATCTTCCAGGTTGAACGGCTTGGCGATGAAGTCATTGGCGCCGGCCAGGTATGCCGCCCGGGTTTGTTCAGGATTGCCCTTTTCCGTGAGCAGGATGATGTAAGGCTGAGTTTTCAGTTCCACGGAACGTATCCAACGGCAAGCCTCGATTCCGGTCATCCTGGGTAAGTCCCAGTCCAGGATGCAGAAATCCACATGAGCTGATATCAACGTGGCGCACGCCTCTTTTCCATCAGACGCCTCGATAACATCAAAGCCCCAATATTCCAGCAGAGTTTTTCTGGCGTGGCAGAACCCTGAATCCGAGTCCCCGATAAGCACTTTGAGTTTTCTCATCACTGCATCCTCGTGGGTCACCGTTAAAATGAAGCAGTTTTAAAGCTCTCGCGCGTTGCGGTGGACGCTTGTCTTGCGCCATAGGGAAGAGCACTTATGCAAAACAGATCGTCAGGGTTGGGGAAGGAAACGCCGCTGGCTGCGTTCGTCCGGTAAACCCCCAACACCACATTCAAATGAAGGATTTCCTGATCAAGTCCTGAGGGGATCCCGTTTCTTTTGCCGTCGCCCATGGCCGCTTTTAAATATGTAATGTCCTGTTCTATCGCGGCAGCCGCTTCGAGCCATTTCTGATCGTTATCCATGCATGTTCTCCATACCAGGGAATTACTTACTCAATGTCATGTGCAAGAATTACCCAACTCTTTTGCAACGCTACTGCGATTGGGCTGCCTTCCCGGTAAGGTAACAAGCCACTTCTTTTCAATTGTTTGAAGCCGTTTTGATGTTCCGGTTTTGATTTCTTCCCGTTACTTTATAAGAGTGCAAACCCGGTCTGAAAATATAGACAATGCAACCTTTGGGCCAGTAACTAATCGATTTC
Organism: Candidatus Angelobacter sp.; assembly: GCA_036512375.1. Classification (GTDB taxonomy): domain Bacteria; phylum Acidobacteriota; class Terriglobia; order Terriglobales; family Acidobacteriaceae; genus Angelobacter. The sequence goes on from DATCAX010000488.1 coordinate 1,197, forward strand.
TTGCTTCTTGAAAAAATAGGGCTTATCAGGAAAAAGAGTGCTGTGGAACTGAATCTGGCCTGGGGAGCTCGCTTCCGGCGCAATGGGCTCAAGTTCACGTAAATTCTGCCGATGAACCGTGGTAGAGGTGTTATTGATGGAGCCCTTTATGGCGCTGATGGTTTCCGCTGATCCGGGATCGCTAGCCCTGGCCCGAAGAATTCTGGTAGACAACGGAGTGAATGTCAAAGTTGTGGAGTCTGCCCAGGCAGCCGAGCAACTGATCAAGACAACCATGTTCGATCTCGGAGTTTTTGACCATGATGTACCGCGGGCGCTGAATCTTGCCGTGGGCCGACCCACAGGCGCCAATCCCAAGATGATTTTTGCCTTGTTGCACGCCCATCAACTGAAAGATGTTCGTGGCAAGCGCATTCAGTTTGTGGTGCAGAAGCCTTTCACTGCCGATCTTTTTACTCGCACGCTGCGTGCGGCCTATGGGACTATGATCCGGGAAAGAAGGGTCAATTTCCGGCATCCAGTACAGATCAAACCGGTGAACAGCGTGCTGCTGCGGGAGAGCAGTAATCAAAACCTGCAATCTTCCAATATCCTGGATCTGAGCCAAACCGGCATGTGCATTCAAACCCTGGAGATCCTGCCTCAGGGCGCCACGCTGCAGATTGATTTTCAGCTGCCGGACGCAAAAGAGCTGATTCACGTGACCGGAACTGTCAGGTGGACCCGCGCATCGGGCCGTACCGGCATCAGTTTTACCCATGTGCCGGAGGCCGAACAAAAACAACTCATCGACTGGCTGGATTCGAAACTGCCGTTGCGGATGGAAATGGTTCCCCGCGCAGCCCCGTCGGCCGCTCACCGGGAACGTATTGCGGAACTGCACGTGTAGCCGCTCCGCTTCAGGCCGGGGCAAAATCAATGTATCCGCGCTGCGGGTCAGTGCTGATTAGTTTGACGCGCAATCTGTCTCCCACATCCGTGCCCTGACCACGGACGAGCAAGCCTTCCACATGAGGTTTAAGCACCCGCACAAAAGTTCCTTTTGGAGTGGCGCCGGTAACAATGGCGTCAAATACCTGTCCGATGCGGCTGCTCATGCTCACGGCCGCAATTCGTTTTGACATCCCTCGCTCAACTTTTCGTGCCGCGTCTTCTTTTACAGTGCAGTTGGTCGCGATCGCTGAAAGCTCGTCATCGGCGTATGGGCTTTTCTGGCGGCCTAGCACAGACTTGATCAGCCGCTGCGTGACCACGTCGGCATAACGACGGTTGGGTGCCGTGGAATGCGTGTAATCCTGGACGGCGAGACCAAAGTGTCCCGGCGAAGGCTCTCCCGGGCGCTCCAGAACATACTCACCTGGTCCCATCAGCTTGATTACGGCCAGAGACAGGTCCGCGAAATGGTCAGGATCGGCGGCTTTGCGCGTCTGCAAAAAATCATTGAGCGCTTTCGAATCGGCAATAGCGGGAAGCTTGCCGCCCTGCTGTGCCGCCAGCGCCACAATGCGGTCCCAGCGTTCCGGCGTTTTCACTATGCGCCGGATCGAAGAAATCCCGGCTTCTTCAAGCGTGCGCGCTACTACGCCATTGGAGGCGATCATGAAGTCTTCAATCAGGTCCGTGGCGCGGTTCTTTTCTTGCTTTTGCAGGTCCACGACCTGGGCATTGAGCATCACCGGATGAACTTCCGCGGTTTCAATATTCAGTGCGCCGTGGCGATAGCGCTCAGTCTTGAGCGCCTGCGCCACTTCATCTTGTAATTTGAGCTGGGCTTGTAGTTCTGGCGAAGCAGCCACCTTGGCCGGCGCCGGGCCAGTCCCTTCCAGCCACGCACCAACCGAGGGATACGCCAACTGCGCTTTGTTGACGACCAGCGCTGGATAGATCTGGTGCTTGCTCACCTGACCGCTGCTATCAACCACAAATTCCGTAACCACGCTTAGTTTTCCGTCCACCTCAAGCAGAGAAGTAGTACCTGTAGAAAGCTCTTCCGGCAGCATGGGAAAGTTGCGCACGCCGGCGTAAACGGTACAGGTTTCTTTGGCCGCATGCAGGTCGATAGGCGATCCTTTGGGCACGAAAGAATCCACATCGGCTATTCCCACCATCACTCTGGTCGTGCCGTCGGGCAGCTTTTCAGCGTACTCGATCTGGTCGAGATCACGAGAGGTGTCGTTGTCAATCGACGACCAGAGCAGTTTGCGGAGGTCCTGGACGTTCCCGGGCGCCATCTGCGGCGGCTTGCTTTTAATTTCGGCCAATTGTTGCGCGACTGCCGGCGGGAAGTCCGGCTCAAAACCATTTTGCAGCATCAATTGTTTCGCCGCTGCCTGAAGGTCAAAGCGAGAAGGATTGGGATTATTCATAGATGAAAATGGAAGCAAAGAAGCTTAACACGGCGGGTGCATACCATGGCTAGTTGCCGTCTACTTTGTCCGCCAATGGAGAAGCGCAAACAGGACTGCCGGATTCGGCAGTCCTGTTTGATTCGTTAGCGTCCGGCGATTAACGCGCAAAGGTTCCTACAAATGCGCTGCGCTTGTCATGCAGCGTCCAGGAAACGTTCAGGTCTTTGCCACGATATTCATCGGTCATGGCTACGGCGGGCATGGCGT
>DATCAX010000489.1:0-7622 GCA_036512375.1 Candidatus Angelobacter sp.
CGCTTCGTCAACCAGAATTCCGACAGCCAGGGCGAGGCCGCCAAGAGTCATGAGGTTGACCGTGTGTCCAGCGAGCCGCAGGGCAAGCATTGCCGCCATCAGCGAAACCGGAATATTGACGATAACGATGATTGCACTCCGCCAATCGCGCAAAAAGATAAGGATCATCAGCCCGGTAAGGATCGCTCCCAGGGCGCCTTCCTGGATCAAGCCGGTCAGCGCGCGGTTCACAAAGACCGATTGGTCAAATTCGTAACTGACGTGCACGTCTGAAGGGAGCACGCTCTGAAATTTTGGGATGTTCTCTTTGACAAGATTGACGACAGCCAGGGTGGAGGCGTCTGCGCGCTTAGTCACAGGGATGTAAACCGTGCGGCGTCCGTTGACGAGCGCGTAGCTGGTTACAATGTCCGCGCCATCCACAACTTGCGCTACGTCGCGGACGAAAACCGCCGGATATACGCCTGTGTGAAGTGGGACGGATTCAAGGTCTTTGATGTTCCGCGGAATTGAATTAAGCGGAACCATTGGATATTTTCCGCCAATCATCATGTTGCCAGAGGGGCTAATGAGATTGGCCTGCGTGATTGCGTCAACGACTTCGTCCGGAGAGATTTTGTAGGAGTACATCCGGTCAGGATCAATGTTGACGACGATTGTGCGCGCGCTCCCGCCAAAGGGCGGCGGCGCCGAAACTCCGGGTAGCGTCGCGAAAAGAGGACGCACCAGGTTTAACGCGGCGTCCTGCATTTCAGTGACTGAGCGCGTTTCACTGGAGAAAACCAGTTGGCCCACAGGCACGCTGCCGGCGTCAAACCGCGTGATGAATGGGGGCAACGTACCGGCGGGCATAAATGCGCGCGCCGCATTCACGTAAGCCACCGTCTCCGCCATCGCCTGAGACATGTCGGTGCCCGCATGGAACTGCAGCTTGATGATCGCCGCGCCTTGAATGGATTTCGATTCAATGTGCTCAATACCGGCAACGTAGAGAAAATGATATTCGTAGTAGTAGGTCAGGTACCCTTCCATCTGAGCTGGGTCCATCCCGCCATAAGGTTGCGCGACGTAGATCGTCGGAATGCCGAGCGTGGGAAAAATGTCCTTGGGCATCTGCCGCCATGAGAGAACGGAAACCAGCGCCACCGCAATCACCACCACGATAACGGTGAAGGGACGCCGCAATGCAAATTGAGGGAGATTCATGCGGAACCTCGAGTTGACAGTATGTTCATGGCTCCACCGATACGCCGCGGCGATGACTGTTCTTTTGCACGCGAGCGAAGATTGCAGGCAATACAAACAATGTGGCTAAAGTTGACGCACCAAGGCCGCCAATCACGGCGCGGCCCAGAGGCACCATTTGCCTGTCCGCATCGCCAAGCCCGATCGCCACAGGCAACATTCCGGCAATCATCGCCAGGCTTGTCATTAAAATGGGCCGCAGGCGGCTGCGCGCGCCTTCTTCAGCTGCTTCGGCCGCTGTCGCGCCGCTCATTCGAGCACGCTCAGCGAAAGTCACCAGCAAAATGGCATTCGCAACCGCGACGCCCAGCGCCATGATTGTGCCCATGAAGGAGTCCAGATTGATGGTTGTATGCGTCAGCCACAAGGACAGAGCCACGCCAGCCAAAGCCGCCGGGGCGGTGGACATTACAATGATTGACAACTTGAGCGATTGAAAATTTGCGGCCAGCAGCAGGAAAATTGCGCCGATGGCAATCATCAGCCCCTGTCGCAATCCGTCGAGCATTTCCACCATGGGGGCGACTTGACCTCGCATGGTTACGCTGACGCGTGGCGGAGGCGCGCCTAATTCAGCCACTGCCTTGGTGACCAGCCGCGCAGCGCTGCCAAGGTCCTCATTTGAAATGTTGGCGCGGACCGTCAAGGTCCGCTGCATATTGTAACGGTCATATTGGCTCATCTCTGTGCCTTGGCTGATGCTGCCAAGATTGCGCAAGAGAATGGACTTCATTCCGGCCGCTTCCATGACGGGCAGGTTGCCCACGTCCTCTAGTGAGGTCGTGAGCCGTTGCGGAATCTGAGTCTGGACTTGATACGCAATTCCTGTGTTGGGATCGGCCCAGTAGTTGGGAATCTCAAACCGGCTAGACCATGTTGCCGGCACCAATGCGCGCGAAATCTTGGCCATCGTTGGGCCTATGATTCCCGCCCGCTCGCGGTCCACAGCCACTTTGACAGTTGGATAATCAAGCGATTGCGAATATTGGACGTCGTCCAGGGTTGGAATCGCCTCCAGCTTAGCTTTAACCTTGTCAGCGAAGGCGCGATCGGCGGCAATATTAGGCCCGCTCACGACCACTTCTATTGGGGTTGACACGCCCATGCTGGTCACGCGGCTGATCAAATCAGCGGGCTCGAAGGAGAAACTTACGTCTGGAATTTGGGCCGCGAACTGCTGACGAAGTTTATTTTTCAAGTCTTCACTGTGTTTGGTCGCGCCATCTGCCAACTGGATTTGCAGGACCCCTTCTTCCGTCCCGCCGTCCCAGAGATAGAGATAGTTGATCGGATAGCTCGAGCCATGAAGCCCGACGAAACCAAGTGACAATCGCACGTTTTCAGCGCCAACAGTAGTCTTGACAACATCGAGTGCCTTTAAAAGCACCGCCTCTGTCCCATCAATGTTTGTTCCGGGCGCGGCGCGCAAACGCAATTGCAATTCATTTGACTCAACGCGCGGGAACATTTCTGTTCCCAGAAGCCCGCCAATGCAAACAATCACTGCTATCGTGCCGCACAGATAAGCCAATATAAGAAGTCCACGCCGCCGCTCCAGCTTTCGCAGTGCCGTGGCATAGCGATCTTGCCAGAGCCCCCACCGCGAACTGGAAAAGGACCCATCGCTAACGCGCGACATCCAAACCATCAGGACCGGCACAAGCGTGCTGGAAAGAAAGTAGGAGGCGACCATTGCAAATCCCACCGCCAACGCGAGCGGCAGAAACATCGCCTTAGCTGCACCCGTCATAAAAAGGGCGGGAGTAAACATCACCAAAATACAGAGCATCGCAAGGAGGCGGGGGCCGGTAGTTTCCCTGGTAGCATCCAAAGCGGCGTGCGCAACGGATTGGCCGCGGGCGAGGTGAACGTGGATGTTTTCCAGGCAGACGGTCGCTTCGTCAACTAGAATTCCAACGGCAAGCGCGAGTCCGCCTAAAGTCATGAGGTTGATTGTCTGCCCGCCGATCCACAACGCCAGCACCCCGCTCATGAGCGAAATTGGGATGTTCACGACGACCACCAGCGCGCTGCGCCAATCACGCAGAAAGATAATGACCATCAATCCTGTCAACAGTGCGCCGATACATGCTTCCCATGGTAGTTCGGCCAAAGCCCTCGTCACGACAGGCGATCGATCCAACTCGAAACTGACTTTCATGCCCGGAGGGAGAACGCCCTGAAATTTTGCAAGGTTTTCTCGCACTTCGCGCGCGACGGCCAGCGTCGAGGCATCAGCGCGTTTGGTGACCGGAACGTAAATGGCGCGCTTTCCGTTCACAAGCGCGTAGCAGGTCACGATATCTGAATCGTCCAGGACATCGGCGACGTCGCGAACAAAAACAGCTGGATACTCGCCGCCGCGAACGGGCGCAGAGCGGAGATCATCGATGTTGCGCGGAACCGAATTGACCGGCACTAAGGGATATTTTCCGGCCTTCATGATGTTTCCAGAAGGGCTGACAACGTTGGCCTCGGCGATGGCCTGCGCCACTTCATCGGGTGACATGTGATAGGACTTCAGTCGCTCCGGTTTCAAATTGACGACGATGGTGCGCGCGTTGCCACCGAAGGGCGGCGGCGCGGAAACGCCGGGCAATGTCGAGAGCAATGGCCGCACGCGATTGAGTGCGGCGTCTTGCATTTCTGTGATCGAACGCGTGTCGCTTGAAAAAACCAGGTATCCTGTTGGCACGCTGCCGGCATCGAAGCGCGTGATGAGCGGCGGCACGGTGCCGGGCGGCATGAACGACCGCGCGCGATTCACGTACGCGACCGTTTCGGCCATCGCCTGAGACATGTCCGTGCCCGGATGGAACTGGAGCTTCATCAGCGCCGCCCCTTGAATGGATTTCGATTCCACGTGTTCAATGCCGGTGAGATAAAGAAAGTGATACTCGAAAAAATAAACTAGATAACCCTCCATCTGCGCCGGGTCCATCCCGCCGTAAGCCTGCGCGACATAAATTGTTGGAAGATTGAATTCCGGAAAAATGTCTTTGGGCATTTGCAGCCAGGCCAGCGTCGACGCAAGCGCAATGGCAATCACCATCACAACGATGGTGAGCGGACGCCGCAAGGCTGCTTGGGGAAGGTTCACAAGTTAAGTAAGAATTTCGGGCGGAGTGTAGCATGGCCATATTGCTGCCACCATATTAATCAGAATAGTTTGGGTTTCCATAATGGGAGACAATGTTTCCATAATGGGAAACAATGAAGCTAAGCGGGGTCTCTCTAGGATATATAGATGTATTGTTGGTTAACTATAGAATATTCATTCATAAAATAAGGCAAGTTATAGATAAGTTCGCTTATGTCATAACGAAGACGAAACAGAAGCATGAAATCGTTGTATCCCGCAGTGACACGAAAAATTATTCTATTTTCAAAAAATGCCGGCCCTGTTTATCCACGCGAGTTCCATTCTGGTCCTTCATTATTACTTTGGTTTACCCATGAGGCCGATAATTCTTTGGAGTTAATCGCCTATAGCTTCTAATGACTCCCGCCGGTCACAAAAATCAGTCCAGCAAGCGCTCGATAAATAAGGTTTCTCTAATGTCGAGTTGCTGCCTGCGGAGGCTCTTTGAGCAATATTCATTACGAATCGCAAAAGGCAGCGCAAAAATCAGGTCAAAAAATTCTTCTTGTCGATGATTCCAGCACTACTCTGCTTATCGAAGAGATGACGCTCAGGGAGCACACTCAATATGAGTTGGTGCTGGCGCGGGACGGCGAAGAAGCGGTTGAAAAGGCGATTGCTGAACAGCCGAATCTGATTCTGATGGATGTGGTCATGCCCAGAATGAACGGGTTTGACGCCTGCCGCGAGATGCGAAGACATGAGGCCTTGCGGAAGGTCCCAATCATCATGGTCACCAGCCGCGGCGAGTCGTGCAACGTGGAACAGGGATTCGAGAGCGGTTGTAACGACTATGTCACCAAACCAATCAACGGCGCCGAACTCGTTGAAATAGTCAACGGCTATCTGGCGGCCCAAGGACAGAACGAATGATTTCTAAACCGAAATTGCCATGGAGTTCGAAAAATATTCCGCAGGCAGACATGGCCGGCCTGGAGCAGGATTTGCGGCAACTCTCACTGCGGTACATGAGGCAATCGGTGGAACTTCCGCTAGACCACGAGAAGCAGACAGTCATGGCAAGACTCTATTCTGCAGCAAATACGCTGCAGCAGGCGGTCAGAGAAGGGATGGTTGCGGGCGCCATTTTTGAGATTGGCTCGAACCTGATTGGCTGCGAACAAATGGCGCTGCTGGTTACGTGCGAACAGCAGGACCGTGTAGCTTTTGCCGGTTCCGTCGGGGTCAATCCAAAGCAGCTTGAGGCAATACGGCGGGACGCAAAACGAATTCTCAAAGAAGCTCCCGCGGATTCGATCTACATCAAAACCGGGGTTGAGGACCGGTTTTTTCTATCGTCCCTCGGCATCACCGCCCTCATACCTTTTCGGCTGGATAGTGCAACCAAAGGCGTCATCATTTTGTTCGATCTGCTTCCGCAACGCAACGGTGGTCTGGATTCAGGAGACCGGGAACTGCTGAACCTGCTTTGCGCCTATGCCGGGCCTTGTCTGGCGACCAACAAAATACAACACCAGGAGATCTTCGGAGGAGTGCAGGGATGAATATGTCGGCCGTTGTGGCACCCGTGTCTACAAAAGCATTGCCATACAAAGAAATCTATCTGCATCCAGGACAGATGAATGTCTCCAGGGAGCCTGTACAGATCTCCATGATTCTGGGCTCTTGCGCGGGCGTGTGCCTTTACGACCGTCGCCAGGCAATTGGCGGGGCAACACATTACATGTTGCCGCAGTGGGCCGGATCAGGCGCCCCTTCCACTCGTTATGGGGACATAGCGATTGACGTTTTATTCAAGCAATTCCAGGAGCATGGAAGCAGGCTCGGCGACCTGGAAGTAAAGATTTTCGGAGGCGCGTGCATGTTTGAGGTTTTTCGCGCCGCAAATGGAAGCGATGACCACATCGGTTCACGCAACGTCAACATGGCGCTCCAGACCTTTTCCCAGCTTGGGATCGTTATTGCCGCCAGGGACACCGGCGGTGATAACGGCCGCAAAATCAAAATGCAAAGTGACACCGGTTCGGTGGCTGTTTCTGTGATCAGGAACTCATAATGGAAATTCAACGCGACGTCATATTGAAAAATTTTCTCATTGAGTCCGAGGACGGGCTCAGCACGATGGAGCAATCCATTTTGGAACTGGAGCTTCATTCCGGCGACAGCGAAGCGATTCAGAGCATCTTCCGTGTCGTCCACACCATGAAGGGCAATGCCAGCCTTTTGGAGATTGAGGGTCTTCTGGCTTTTACTCACACTGCGGAGGACCTGCTGGATGATCTTCGAAACGGCAAGTTGTCCGTCACACCCGAGATCATTACTCTGCTGCTCGATCTGGTGGACGCTCTTCGGCAAATGGTAGCTGCGGCAGGCCAGGGCAAGGATGAGACTGGCCCTGGCGCGAAGGACATTCTGGCCAGAATCTCTCACTATCTTAAGCCGGATGGAAAAACCGGAAAAAGCCCGGACCATGCCAGGCAGAGCCTAGGCACGCTTTCCAACCCTGTAGCCGCGCCAGACATGGGTCAAGTTCCATACCAAGCGGCGCGAACGTTGCGCGTGGATGTGGCAAAACTGGACCGGCTGCTCGATCTGGCAGGTGAACTCACGATCGCGCGCGGGCGTGTAGCCCAGATGTTGGAAGCAAAAGAAGAAATCAGCCTTGAGGAACTCCGCGATGCGCACAGCTTCGCCGATGCCCTGCATTATGAGCTTCAGGACACCATTCTGAAAGCGCGCATGGTGCCGGTGGGACCGCTGTTCCATCAGTACAACCGTACCGTGCGCGATCTGGCAAAGTCACTGGGCAAGATGGCCCAACTTCGCATTGAGGGAGAAGACATCGAGGTCGATACCTCGGTCGTCGAGTATCTTAAGGACCCGCTGTTGCACATGATTCGCAACGCCCTGGATCATGGCATCGAACCAGCCGCCAAACGTAAGAAGAGCGGTAAGTCCCAGACCGGCACCATCACGGTTCGCGCTGCCCGCGAGAGCCGGAACATCGTCCTCGAGGTGATTGATGACGGCGCAGGATTAGACAGGCAAAAAATCATTGAAGTGGCTCAGAAAAAAGGGCTGGTCGCAGAGCCACAAAAGTTAACGGACCAGGAGATCTATCAATTGATCTTTGAGCCCGGCTTCACCACGGCAAGCGAGGTCAGCAACATGTCCGGGCGCGGAGTTGGCATGGATGTAGTCCGGCGCAACATCCAGGCGTTGCGCGGAAGCGTGCATGTTACCAGCCAGCCGGGCGAGGGAGCCACAGTGCGGA
>DATCAX010000490.1:0-6320 GCA_036512375.1 Candidatus Angelobacter sp.
GATTGAATTTGCTTACGTTTCCGCAGTTGAGTGTGGTAAAAGCCGAGAAGCCGTAAACCCTGCAGCCTTGCAGAAGATTTATTCGCCGCCGCACAGACTATCTTTCATCTTTTATCGCTGCGACTGAAACGATTCCGCCACGGACGGCAGTCCTTCCACTCGTCCGCCAATGATCTCCTTGAATTCGTTGAGCAGCTCGACATGGAGCAATGTATTACTGCCCAGAACCTCACGACTATCGATGTTGAATGGCCCGCCAGTGAAGTTAGTGACGGTTCCCCCAGCTTCTTGTACCAATAGAACGCCCGCCGCAGTATCCCATGCGTTGAGATTGAACTCCCAGTAAGCGTCATAGCGTCCGCATGCCAGATAGCAAAGGTCGAGCGCAGCCGAGCCGGCTCGACGCACTCCATGCGAACGCAGTGTGATCTGGTGATAGAAGTGGATATTCGGATTCTTGTGCCGCTTGTGGCTGGGGAAGCCTGTGGCCACCAGACTTTCTTTCAGCTTGGCAATCGACGAAACATGGATGGCACAATTATTCAGGAACGCACCGCTGCCTTTTTCCGCGGCAAACATCTCGTCGCGCGAAGGATCGTAAACCACGCCGGCAATGCGATGGCCTTGATATTCCAGCCCCATCGACACGCAAAACACAGGATAGCCGTGGGCAAAGTTGGTGGTGCCGTCCAGCGGGTCAATATACCATCGGAAATCGCTGCCTGTTTCGCGCCGGCTGCCTTCTTCGCCAATCAGGTCATGCTCCGGCCACTGTTTGCGGATACGCTCAACGATCAGCTGTTCTGAGGCGCGGTCAGCCTTGGTTACAAGGTCAGCATCGCCCTTATATTCGATGGAAACTTTGCCGAAAAACGACATGAGCAGAGCACCGGCCTCTCGGGCCAGTTCCTGCATAGGTTGGATGTAGTCTTCTTTGGGCGACATCAGCGGGCGCGGCGCCCGGTGTCTTCCGCGATGTACATGATTTCATGCTTGAAGATGAACAAATTGGGCGAGCCTTCGCGGGTAAGCCGGACCATGCCAACATCGTAGTATTCGATCCAGCCGTGCAAAGTTTCTCCGCAGACCAGCTTCACGGTAACCGGCGTCTGCTTCTCACCCAGAGATTTCAGGTAAGAGGACTCCATCCCGGTATCGTCTGGAGGCGGGGTCTTAGTGGTCTTTTTGGCAAAGGCTGGGGCGGCTGTACGGAACGACATGCCTCGTATTCTAGCCCAATAATCCAGCGATCAGCCAGCAAATTAACGCGCTGGCGCTGAAAAAAAGCCGCCTGATTAAAGACATTTGGTGTCCGCTAAGCGGCCTATCTTGCTGGTGCTGTGTAATATCCCGCGCGGTGGCGCACCTGGTAGGGCTTTCCCTCAGGATCTTTCTTGCTAAGTTCCACCTGGAGTCGACGGAAAGGCGAATCGGAAAGTTTGCGGCTGGGATAAAAAGCCAGCAGGTACTGCGTGCGCAACTCGTCACTAATTTTGCGGAATGCCTCATCAAGTTGCTGCTGGCCTTCGGCATAGTAATACTTGCCGCCGGTATCCTTGGAAATCTGAATCAACGCATGTTCGCCGCCCAGGTTGCGCCCGGCGTCAGCCTCAATTGGAACCACAATGATGCTATAGACGATGACCTCAGACTGCTGCGCCCGCCGCAAGGCGCCGTTATAGTCGGCCTTGCTGGTGGTATCGCCGCCGTCAGTAATCAGGACCAGTACTTTGCGGCCTTCACGATCCAGCAGGGACTCTGAGCAAAGAAAAATCGCGTCATAGATGGAAGTTCCCGGACCGGTATGCAGATCATCGATGCCGCGCTCAATCCTTTTCATGTCAGAGGTGAAGCTGGTTTTCTGTTCAATGAGTTCAGTCACTTCAAAAATCGAGAGACGATCTTCGCTGCGCAAAATGGAATGGACAAACCTGCGCGCCGACGAAACTTCCAGCTTGAAATCGCGTAGCGTGCTGGGGCTGGTGTCAATCGCCAGTGCGATGCTCAATGGGATGGCCGATTCCTTCTCAAAGACCTTGATGGTCTGTGGAACACCGTCTTCCAGCAGCTGGAAATCGTCTTTGGTCAAGTCGGCCACCGGAGCGCCGCGGGAATCAGTAACGGTGGTAAAGACGTTCACCAGCCGCACGTTTACGCGGAAGGTGGATTCGTCTTTCTGGGACTGCGAGCCCGGTGGAAGGCGGTCTCCCTTTTGCCGGTCCTGTGCCAGTGCGTATACGCCCCGCACGCAAAGCAGGCAGAAAAACAGGCAGGTCAAACTGAACCACGGCGGCAAAGCGCGAGTTCGATTCATAGTTATCAGTGGGTATTCTGGAAAACTTAGATGCAAACGGCGGTAAAAAGTTATTTGTTCACGCGAATTTCTTCAGGAAAAGGTTCACCATCGGCCCAGACAGCGCCGTCTTCAAAGTACTCCTTTTTCCAGATCGGAACGGTCTTCTTCAGGGTATCAATCAGCCAGCGGCAAGCCTCAAATGCTGCCACCCGATGCGCAGACGCCACCCCGATCAGCACACTGGTTTCGCCAATTTCCAGCCTGCCCAGACGATGAACGAGGCAGACATCGCGAACTTTAAATTGTTCAAGTGCCGCTTGAGCCAGCTTCTCCATCTCACTCAAAGCCATGGACTCATAGGCTTCATAGTGGAGATAAAGAGTCGTACGGCCCCGGGTATTATTGCGGACGATGCCGTCAAAGAACAAGGCCGACCCATCTTCCGGATGCTCCAGGTCTTTTCTTATGCTCTCAAGATCAATGGGTTCGCGCACAATGGCGCAATGCTCTGAACGGAGATCTTCCACCTGGGATTTGCCACCGCTCACCGGCGGAAGCAAACCAACCTCATCTCCTTCATTCAGCACCGCGGAACCCTGAGCATATTCCTGGTTAATGGAGCACGCGATTGACCTGGTCAACCCGTGGAATTTTGGATAGCGGCCGGAATAATGCGCCATCACGGCGGAAAGACGGGCGCCCGAATCCAGGTCCAGAGACTCTTCCTGGCGGCCAACAATGTCTTTAAGCTGCCCGAATAGCAGCACCCTAACACGCATGGATATAAGAATAGCGGAAACCCTGCCCGGCCCGCTCGATAGTTTTTTCGAGGTTAGGTGCCTCTGGTGTTATTTGAGGGTTAAGTCACAATAAGTTTTGTTATCGGTGACGAACTCAACTAACTTTCAGCAACTTTTGTGCGTCTAAATACGTAACAGCCATTAAGGCTATTTGCACAGTTTACGAACTCATCCGGAGTGGTTTCACGCACTGCTCCGGAGTTTTTTTGCTCGGAGCGGGTATCAGCACTGGTCGCAAGAGCGGCTACGGTACGGCGATCCCCATGGTGCGGGTCATTTGCAGTGCTGCTGTGCGGAACTCGCCTGAATCGGAAGCGAAAGACGCCTTCCCGCCGGAATAGGCCGCAACCTGCTCCAGCAACGCCCGTTCCGACGCGCCATCCGCTTGCAGTCCAATGCAGTCAATGCGTACGCCGCTCACCTGGCTGCGGAACGTAACGCTATCTGAAGTAGCCTGCGCGCTGCGACCATCGGAAATCACCAGCAGAATGCGGTTGCCATTCTTGCCGATTCGTTTCAGATGTCCCGCGGCAAAAGCAATTCCAGAGAGCAGCGCTTTGCCCGGCTTAGGACGTATCTGGCTGATTGCTTCTTCCAGGAGAGTGTCGTCGGCCGTGAGGTCCTGCTCAAAGTCCAGCTGGTCACTAAAGACCAGAATGCAGGCTTCGTCATTGACCCGTAAATTTCTCACTATATCTTTCAACGTAGCGATAATGGCCTGCCGGTTCTGGCTGGTAAGGAGCGATGTCTCAATCAGGATGCCCAGCGACACTGCTTCAGAAGGTGCGGCTATACCTTTAGGCCGGTTCGCCGGAGCATTCGGCGCAGCGGTTTCACGCGATGGAGCCTCATGCAACGTGTCTTCAAAACCAAAGGGCGCTTTTTTCTTTGCAGATTTCCCCTTGCTGGAGGCGTCGGCTGTTTCAGTGCTCTTTGTCGGGCCTGGATTATTGGCGGCACTGGAAGAGTTGCCCGTCGAACGGGAATTGCTATTGTTTGAAGCTGCAATGGCAGTAGCAGGCGGCTTCGCACTGCCGGAGTCGGGGCTGGGAGGGGCGTCCAATGCTGCTGCGCTGGCCAGGTAACGCTCCCAACCTGCATCTTTGCCGCCGTCTTTTTGATAAGCCCGCCGAGCATAGTTAGCGATCTGCTGCCCCTGCGGCGTGCCGCCTGTTAAATTGGCGGCCCGTGCCAGATACCAATAGCCGCGATACTGGTCACGGTTTTTGCCGTTCAACAAAGCCAGGCCCATACCGTAGACCCACTGCGCGTTATTGGGATCGCTGGCCACCGCCTGCTGCAATGCCGCGCGTGCCTGAGGGTAATCTTCGATTGCCAGATAGCTCAGGCCAACAGCGCCATTCAGCATGATGGCCACCTGCTGTCGCACCATCTGAAAATTTCTATCCAGCATTCCTTCAGGCTTGCTCAACTGGTCAAGACTGCGCATGGCTGCGTTCAGCTCTGCCAGCCTATTCTCCGTCACTCGTTTATCGAGGGAGGCGGATGACATATCCTGGTTCAGCACTGCAATCGCGATCGGATTGCCGGGCGAAATGGCCAGCAATTCCCGCGCCCGTTGCACACTCTGCGACTGATGCCCCAATCGAACGTGGTCCCAGACAAGAAATTCCAGCGCGTCCGTTTTCAATCTGCTGCCGCCGGCCATGGCCACGTACCGATCCATGGCCGTGATGCGCTCTGCAATGGTAGATTGCTTGATGGCATCAGCATAGGCGCTGATGCTGCTGCCGGCAGATTGGGCCTGCGCAACACCAGGCAGGCCAGAAAGCGCAAACACAAGAATCAGCGGCAAGCGAAATGAGACCCACGGTTTCGATTTCAGCCACTCTGAAAAGGCAGACTTACATCCGGAAGTTGAATTCTTAAACACGGGCCCTCAAGAACGGGTGGTATCTACTGCGTTGGATGCTCGAGGCAGTGCTGCTGCTGGCCGAAAGCTCACCTTATATCCGGGATTAAGTAGAGAAATACAAAAGAAAGGGCAGGGATTGCTCCCTGCCCTTGGATTAAGAATTGCTTGCACTCAGGCGTTGCTGAGGACCCGCTCACGCGTTTCTGCGTCCTGCCGCTCTTCCAGGCGCGAGCCAGGAAGCGCGACTTCCAGAACTTCCTCAATCATGCTGCAGTAATGAAGGTTGACGCCCTCAAGTTGTTCCGGAGTCAGGTCTTCTTCCACGTTCATGCGATTGTCCGCGGGGAAAAGGATATCTTTCACTCCAGCTCGCTTGGCGGCCAGAAATTTTTCCTTCACTCCGCCGATGGGCAAAACATTTCCACTCAGCGTCAGCTCACCGGTCATCCCGGTCAATGGACGAACGGGCGTGTCCTTGAGCAAAGAAACCAGGGCGGTGGCCATGGTCACTCCGGCCGAGGGGCCATCTTTCGGAATGGCGCCTGCAGGCACGTGGATGTGAATGTCATGGTCCTTGAAGAACTCCTCCGGGATAGCGAGCTTTTCTGCGTTCGAACGTACCCACGTCAAAGCCGCCTGCATTGACTCCTGCATCACCTGGCCGATCTGTCCGGTCATAGTGAATCCGCCCTTGCCCTTCATCTTGTTGGCCTCGATGAAAAGAATGTCTCCGCCCGCCGGTGTCCAGGCCAATCCCACGGCCACACCCGGACGCTTGGTGCGTTCGGCAATCTCGGTATCGATGCGGATCTTGATTCCACCCAGGAATTCCTGCACCGTCTCGCGCGTCACCACGAGTTTATCGGTCTTGCCTTCAGCAATGCGGCGCGCCTGCTTACGGCACATCGTTCCGATGTTGCGTTCCAGGTTGCGCACGCCGGCCTCACGCGTGTAATGCCGGCTGATGAACCGGACTGCATCTTCCGGAAATTCAATGAGCTCCTTGGTCAGACCGTTTTCTTCGATCTGCTTCGGAATCAAATAGCGCTCTGCGATGTGGGTTTTATCGTCTTCGGTGTAACCCTGAAGCTCGATGATTTCCATGCGATCGCGCAGCGGCTCGGGAATCGTGTCCAGCATGTTGGCCGTGCAGATGAAAAGCACTTTGGACAAATCAAATGGCACGTCCAGATAGTTATCGCGGAACGTGGAGTTCTGCTCCGGATCAAGCGTCTCCAGCAGCGCTGATGAAGGATCGCCGCGGAAATCGCGCCCGAGTTTGTCCACTTCGTCCAGCACAAAGACGGGATCGTTGGTCTCCGCGCGACGCAGGCCCTGCATGATCTGG
>DATCAX010000491.1:0-6025 GCA_036512375.1 Candidatus Angelobacter sp.
CGGCAAAGGCGACCACGGCCTTCCCCAGCTTTTGTCGGCGGTATGCTTCGCAGAGATACAGCTCGTCGAGCAGGCCGAAGCGCCCATGAAATTCCAGGCTGAAGCAATATGTGAGCGCGAAATATCCAGCCAGGTCCGAACCGCGAAAGATGAGATAGATCTGCGCCAGATCGGGATTGTCCAATACCCTGGTGACCGCAAGCGAAGCCGCCGGCTCGTCGAAATGCATATGCTGCTGCGCGTAGAATTCGCGCATTAATTTCAGCAGAGCGGGCAGTTCCTGGTCAGAGAGAAGCTGAAAGAGCGCATTCACAACGCGATTCTAAATGAATTGGCATCGGCAGAGACTCTGTTTGGCTATAATGGCCAGCCGTCTTTTTATTCACTGGAGAACTCATGCTTGATCGCAGAACATTTCTGACTGTCTGCTCCCGTTTTGGCCTCACCGCAACACTTCTTCCCGGAGTCCTCTGGGCCAGAGCCGATGAAAAGGGCAAGGTCACGCGGGAGATGATTGACAACGCCGCGACCATCGCGGACGTCCACATCGGGGACGAATACAAAGACATGATGCTGGAAGACCTCAACAGCTATAACGAAGGCTTTGAGGCCATTTCCGCGCTCCACATCAAGAATGAAGTTGCACCCGCGGTGATCTTTGATCCTGTGCTGCCCGGCATGAAGTTTGAGACCGAGCGGCGTCCCATGAAGATTTCCGCCGCTCCCAGCGGTACCGGCGCCGCTCCGAAAAACCTGCAAGATGTCGCGTTCTATTCCGTGCGCCAACTGGCGGAGCTGGTACGCACCAAAAAAGTTTCTTCCAGCGCTCTCACGGAGATGTACATCGCGCGGCTTAAGCGGTATGACCCGATGCTGAAGTTTGTGATTACGCTGACGGAAGAACGCGCCATGGCGCAGGCAAAGGAAGCCGACCGCGAAATTGCGGCAGGGAAGTATCGTGGGCCGCTGCACGGATTGCCATGGGGCGCCAAAGACTTGCTGGGGGTGAAGGGCTATCGCACCACATGGGGTGCAGGCGGCTTTGAAGATCAGAAGATTGATGAGGATGCAACCGTCGTAAAGCGGCTGGACGCTGCCGGCGCCGTGCTCGTGGCCAAGCTCACGCTGGGCGCGCTGGCTCAGGGCGACAAATGGTTTGGCGGCATGACGCGCAATCCATGGAACACCAAACAAGGCTCAAGCGGCTCGTCCGCGGGTTCGGCTGCGGCAACGGCTGCCGGCTGCGTAGCATTTGCCATCGGGTCAGAGACGCTGGGATCCATCTCGTCGCCGTCAACCCGTTGCGGAACCACCGGCCTGCGTCCGACGTTTGGATTCGTACCGCGCACCGGCGCCATGGCGCTTTCGTGGACCATGGACAAGCTTGGCCCTATCTGCCGCGCAGTAGAAGATACGGCGATCGTGCTCACCGCGATCCATGGGCCAGACGGCCACGACCGCACCGTTCACAACGCGGCGTTCAACTGGGACGCCAACCTTGACTGGCGCAAGCTGCGCGTCGGATATCTGAAGACTGATTTCGAACAGCAGCCACCACCGCAACAGACCTCGCCAGCAAAAGAAGAAAAAGAGCTATCCGAGGACGAAAAGAAAAAGCAGGCGGAGGAAAAAGCCGATCGGGCAGAAGCGATGGTTCGCCGCCAATATGACCGTAAATTCGAAGAAGCCGCGCTGGCCAAGCTGCGCGCCATGGGCGTGAACCTGATTCCGGTGGAATTTTCCAAGTATCCTTACGCTGCCATGCGCAGCATTCTTCTGGCGGAAGCCGCGGCCGCTTTTGACGACCTAACGCGCAGCGGACGGGATAAGCTGCTCACCCAGCAGACCAAAGATGACTGGCCCAACACATTCCGCGCCGCGCGCTTTATTCCTGCAGTGGAATACATTCAGGCAAATCGCGCCCGCACCACGGCGATGGAGCTGGCAGCGAAAGTGTTCGAGCAAGTGGATGTGATCGTCGCACCTACATTCAGCACGCAATTACTGATTACGAATCTCACCGGACATCCGGCGATCATCCTGCCGAATGGGTTCCGTGGTGACGATGCGCCCAAGGCGCGCGTGCGTGATAACGGCGAAGTGGACGGCGGCGGTCCGGGAACACCGTTGAGCCTGACTTTCCTGGGACAGCTTTACGGTGAAGCCAAAATGCTGGCTCTGGCCAAGGCTTATCAGGATGCAACGGATTTTCATCGCAAGCACCCGCAGCTTGACGCGGAAGTTAAGAAATAGCGTGCTGGACGCGAAGGGCGCTTGCGACGGGTTCGCGCACTAAGTTTTCAACCTGCTCTCCCGGTTCGATCATGAGTGATGGGGCATTCCAGAAGTGGGATGAAATGTTGTGTGTACTTCGGTGCACTTATTTTTCCCCGGGAAGTACCAAAACGGAACTGGGGCTTTATTTCCTTGAGACATTCCGGGCGACGGCGTCCGAAATCCATGGAAAACAGTGCCAAATGCCGCTAAGTTTATGAATTTGTGTTCTTTGTTGACCTGAACGGACCGGTAAAGTCAACGGTATGAAAATCCCTGCATGGGAAATGTTAAATGGCAGTAAATATGGGAAACGGCATATGTTCTGAATTGTTGTAGCGCGTTTCCATTTCTCATGTAGTCTATTGTCAACTTTCGGGGGCGCAAATTCTGAAGAAGACAAAAACATTGGAGGAAACTATTATGAAGATCGCGATGCGTATGTTGGTTCTCACGTTGATGTTGGTCGGCGGCACTTTCGCCTATGCTAATGCTCCTGGGCCGGGCCCGATGCCACCCATCCAACTCAGTATTTCCAAATGAGAGGGTGGATTTTTAATTGTTATTCAACGGTTGGTGATTTAGGCTTGCCTTGGAATGACATCGACTGATTGGATTTGGGATGTTGTCGCCTGGATTTCTTTGCCCCTGCTGGTATTGCTGGCGGGGGTAATGGTTTGGAGACGACTCCAACGTGAGTTTCCATTCTTCTTTGCCTACGTTACAGTAACCGCATTAGTCGGTGTTGTTCGGTTTATCGCGTACAAGGGGTATTCGGCAAAGGTTTACTTCTACGTGTTTTGGAGTTCGGATTTTGTCATTCTGCTCGTCACTTTCTTGTCAATTTATGAAATCTTTCTGAAACGAATTTTCCCCGGGTTTATCAGAGTTCGCTTTTATCGCTATCTCTTTCCTGTTGTGGCCATAATCATCAGCTTATTCGCATTTATGATGGCCTTGCATGCTCCAGACCAGAGGGCCGCATTCTTGACGACTTCAAGAATTTTCGACTTCCTTCGTTCGGCGGTGATTGGTTTTTTTGTTTGTCTGATTTTGTTTATGGGGCGGGCATTTGTTGGGTACGAATTCAGTATTACCGCAGGATTCGGAATTCAGGCGGCAATTGCTTTGGCACATGCTGCGGTGAGACTACGCCAAAGTTCTAGATCCGTTGCTATGGAACGACTTGAATTGATTGCATTTGATATAGCTTGCTTAATTTGGCTCTTGTCGTTTTCGATCGGCAAAAGCGCTGTTCCCAACCATGGTCAAGACACAGATCTAACCACTCTGCAGGAAGCCAGGAAGTGGGAGGAATCCTTGAAGGACTTCATCACCCACGGCAAACGCTAACTCTTGCGCGCACTAAACTACTTATTTGTGGATTACAAACTTGCGAATCTTACAGGCTCTGGGCCAGCGATTCATGCAGGCTGGAGAACTTCAGGCAGGCAAAGTGGTCGGCTTTATCTTTGAGCAGGGCGTAAGCAGGCAGCAGACTGGATGAGACCATGCTTTGGACGTCGCCACAGGTGGCGGTTGAGAACAGCGGCAGCCATTGCAGGGAGCTTCGAACCTGCAAAACAATCAATGCCATGAATGTGTAGAGCCGCACATGGACGCCAGCGTCCACCATCTCCTGCGCCAGCGATGCAATCAACTGGTTGCCGCTCTGCAATTGCGTATAGCCAACCTGTTGCAGCAGGGCGGCGTTGTGTGACATGCGGCGCAAACATTCCATGGTGAGTCCAACCTGTTGCCGGTAGATCCGCAACAGTTCCTCGCTGCCATAGGTCTCTTGCAAATGCCGTTGCTGCGCTGGATTGATTACATCTGAAAGCACCTCCATATTCACCGGCAGGAACGAATTCATCAAATCACCCAGTTCTGCTCCTGGTGACTGTCTCCGCCGCAGGTTTAAAAACGCTGCATAAAGAAACAGCAGGAGAATTCCTGCTGATAATCCGATCCATAGGGCGAACATGGTATTAGACATTTCTTTTGGTCTCAGGTGTTACACGCAAGACTGTACCCCCGCCTGCAACCAAGGTCAATCTAAATTGAGGCTGGACGTGGGCACTTTGGTAATTCCGGAATGTCCCAAAACGGAACCGCCGGTTTTCATCCCTAAAACCTTGATTTTACGTGGTTTTCAGCTTTTCTGTCGTCTGGTTTAGCGGTCGCCTGGTTTAGCCAGAATCAGCGCCGGAACCTCCTGTTTTTTTACGACTTCGTTATAAGCGGGTACATCTGTACTTAGAATCTGCTTCCACTTCGCCAGTTGCTCATCCAGTTGTTTGCTGAGCATGTCATAGACCTCAAAAGAAACCTGGGTCGGCCCCGAGTCTGCGCTCTCCACTACCCCTCCCAGCGCCACCAGGTAGTTGTTGAGCCGGATGGGATAGTTCAACACGTCCTGCCCGCTCTTGGCTTTGGTCTGGATCAGCACTTCTTCCACCTCGGTCATTTTCTTGTCCAGCTGTTTGCCTGCGTCTGCCACGGCCTTGGCCTGGGGCTGTTTTTCCAGACGCTTGTTCAGGTCCGTGATCTGCGCCCGGATATCGCGAATCTGGTTCACTGTTTCATGCGCCTGGGTAACCCGCTCGCGGATTTTGATGAGGAGATCGAACTGCTTCTCCAGGTCCTGCTGGCTGACTTTTAGTCTAGGATCGGGAACGATTTCCAGGGGCGCAGTGTATTGCTTGCCATTCACCGTCAGACGGACCTGATATTTTCCGGGCACGGCCTGCGGCCCATCCGTGCTGCCGGCCCACAGTGGCGAGCGTGGCACCTTGGTTGCGCCTTCATAATGCATGTCCCAGACAAAGCGGTTCAGGCCGGCTTCTGCTGGCAGTCCTCGCTCTGCTGGACGCGGCCCGAAGCCCTCGTCATCGCCGCCGTCTGCGCCCGCCTGGGTCTTGGGTGGATACTTGCGGACCACCTGGCTCTTCTGGTCCAGAATTTCCAGGGTTATTGGGGAATTCTTTGCGCTGTCGCCAGTCTCGCCGGGTAGCGCTTCAGGCTTGGGCGGTACCGCTGCATTCGCCGGATGCTCCTGCCCCGGCTCCTTGCCTTCTGTCGATGACTCTTTGGCTGGAGTTGCCGCGGAGGGTACCGCGCCGCTTTCTGCTTTCTTGTCCTCCGGCTTCTTCTCGCCGGGTTTCTTCAATGCCGTTTTCAGTGAGTAATAGATCACCGCTCCCGCAGGAGGGTTCTGTCCCCGGTCGCCGCCACCGCCAAAGAAGCCGCCGCCAAACATAGTATGGTTCGCCGCGCCAGGCGCGTATAGATGTACCTCTTCATTCGCCAGATCGGGCTTGTACTGCTGCAGCGGAGATAGATCGTCCAGGGCCCAAAAGGCGCGTCCATGCGTGGCCACCAGCAGATCGTTGCCGTGGACCAGCAGGTCGTAAACGGGTGAGACCGGCAGATTGCCCTGGAACGATTGCCAGCTCGCGCCATCATCCCAGGAGAAGAAGACGCCGCGCTCGGTACCGGCATAAAGCAGTCCTTTGTGCTTCTTGTCCTCGCGCACGGCGTGGATAAACGCATCTGCTGGAATTCCGCTGCTGATGCTGGTCCAGGTCTTGCCGAAGTCCGTGGTCTTGAAGGCATAGGGCGCAAGATCATCCATCTTATGACGCTGCACGGAAACATAGGCCGTGCCTGCGTTATACATGGAAGATTCAATCATGCTCACCGTCCCCCATTCCGGCATGCCTTTGGGCGTCACGTTAGTCCAGTTCTTGCC
>DATCAX010000492.1:0-3141 GCA_036512375.1 Candidatus Angelobacter sp.
ACATTCTTCCTGCCATATATGCCGACCCAGGGTCAGGCAAATTTCAACGCCGCGCAGGGGTTAAATATTGCCAAGAGCGATCTCAAAATCGATGCAGCACTCTCAGCCACCGACCATCTGTTCGGGCGCTATTCCATTGCCGATAACCAGGAGACCGATCCTAATCAATTCCCGGCCCTGAAATCTCAATCGTTGGGCAGCAGGGCGCAGAATCTTGCCTTCAGTGAAACGCACTTGTTCGGAAGCCATTGGCTCAACGAAGCACGAGCTTCCTACTATCGGGATTACTTTCTTTTCAGCGCCATCCTTGCCGGCACGAACTTTGACAAGAATGCGGCCATTCAGGGGTACGACGTGGTGGATCAGAGCCCGAGTTTTCCGTATATCACTCTCTCGGGCTACTCGGCCTTCAATGGTTCGGGGAATGGAAACAATCCAAAGTCGAACAGAATTCGCACCTGGCAATATGCCGACAGTTTGAATTACACAAAAGGGAAACATGATGTGAAGTTCGGCGGCCAGATGTGGGTGCAAAGGCACAGCTTTTTCAATGGCCAGTCTCAGGAGGGCGTGTTTGGCTTTACCACGCAATTTACTGGAGACGCTTTTGCCGATTACCTGCTTGGACTTCCGGCGACGATCACTCGTTCGTATCCACTTACTCTTTATGGAAATCAGGCGATTCAATGGGCAGCCTTCATTCAGGACAATTATCGCCTTAGCAACAGTCTAACTTTGAACCTGGGCATGCGCTGGGAATACAATCCCTTCTTCCGGGGAGTCGACTCGGAGACTTCCGCATTCGAGCCGGCTACAACCACAGGCTTCAACAATTCAGCAAAAGGCCTTGTCATTGTTCCCACCAACGGCGCCGGAGCGTTGCTCGATCCAACAGCGCAGCCGGAGACTGCCCAGCTTATCCCGCTCTTCAGCGACAGAATTGAGGGAACCGCTGCACTTCATCTACCGGAGTCCATCCGGAAGACGGGGCCGGGCTTGTATGTCCCGCGTGTAGGACTTGCTTGGCGCCCGGGCGGAAATAATCGTACCGTTATTCGCGCGGCGTATGGACTTTTCCCGGTGTTTCTGGATACCAACATGTCGCTTCAATGGGCCCACGTCCCTCCGATCATGATCCAGCAAACAATTACCAATCCAGCCGCAAGCCCCATTTTCGTCAACTCCGCCGCGACAGGCGAGTTTTTTTGGTCCAACCCTTTCCAGTGGGTGGGATCGTCCCTTGTCGCTGCCAATCCAAATCCCGGCTCACCCTGCACAGGCTCGAACTGGCCCGGTAGCGTCGGTCCGGCCTTGGCCAGTTGTCAACAACCGGCAATCTCGTCGGCTCCGGTCAATATGAATCACACTTTGATGTATCAATATAGCTTTGCGGTTGAAAGACAGCTTCTGAAGGACATGTCGCTCAACCTCGGTTACTCCGGAAACAGAACTATACATAACCAATTGATCAGCGTTCCTGAAAATGTTCCGACACCGGGTCCTGGAAACGTTCAGAGCCGCAGGCCTTTTCCGCAATGGGGAGCAGCGGGCATCAGTTTGAGCGACGGCGTTGCCAACTATAACGCGCTCCAGGTAACTCTGGAAAAGAGAATGGGGGCGGGAGTTTATGCACTTGTTTCCTACACGCGGGCCAAGTGCATGGACAATGGCTCAGTGGAAAGCGGGCCGCCAACGTTGACGCTTCTGGGTCAGAACTATGGCTTGTGCAGCTACGACATAACCAATAACCTGACCATCAGTTCTGTCTATCAGCTTCCTTTTGGAAAAGGCCGAACCTTCTTGAATAGCAGCAACGGAGTGGTAAATGCAATAGTCGGTGGATGGGAGCTTGCCGGCGTCTTTGTTGACCGCACCGGTCAGCCCTTCACGCCGACCCTCTCAAGTGACGTTGCGAATACAGGCGTCTCCGGTCAATGGCCAAACCGCATCGCGAGCGGCAAACTCTCGGGCCCGACTCCGGCTAAGTGGTTCGACCCAACAGCGTTCGTATCCCCGACGCAATATACCTACGGCAATTCAAGGCGCAACGTCCTGCGCGCCGACGGATTGATTGATCTGGATACAACTATCAAGAGAACTTTTGCACTGGGCGATTCGAAGAGCAGGCAGTTGGAGATGCGTTTTGAGAGCTTTAATCTGGCCAATCACCCAACGTTCTCCGCTCCCAATGCAACCATCGGATCGTCTTCGGCCGGTAAGGTAACAAGCACTCTCAACGCAAATCGAATCTTCCAGGCGGCAGCGAAGATTTACTTTTAGGGAAGGAATATCATGTCAGGAATCGATCGTCGAAGGTTTCTAGCCGGTGCAGGCTCTGCTGTTGCTGCATTGGGAACGGGCTTTGCACAGCCTCTCAGAGGGCTTCATTCCGCACCGAGTCCAGTGACGGGTGCTGTGCAGGCAGCGGCAGCAACCAGCTTGCCTGATAAACCTGTCATCGGAATTCAGATCGATGCCGTTTCCTTTCTCGATGAAGGTACTGAGAAGGTGTTGGACATCCTCCAGGAAAAGGGCGGAGTAAACGCCCTTTTCATGGGGACATTCAGTTACGGCACCGGCATAACTGGCAGGCAGCTTAAAGGTCATCCGTTTCCGGATCACGGGGTACAGCAGGATCAGGACTTCTCCAAGGGCCATGGCGGTGTTTACGCGACGCCCCATTTGCAGTACTACAAGGACACCGCGCTCAAACCGGTAAAGGCTCCGGACTATGGCAACGTCGATTGCCTTGAGTTGGTGATCCCTGCTGCAAAGAAGCGCGGCATGAAGGTCTACGCATGGAGCGAGGATGTCTTTGGATCGACCATTCCCGACATAGAGAAATTCCAGGAGCGCGATCTCTATGGAAAAAATGCGCAGACCGTATGCTTTAACAATCCGGACACCCATAAATTCTGGCTGGCATTGCAGGAAGACTTGGTCAAGTCGTATGACATAGACGGCATCATGTGGGGCTCCGAACGGTATGGAGCATTCGGAAACATGGTGGAGTCTGTGCACAACCGCAATGGAAATGATCCGGCACGGGTGACGTGCTTTTGCCAGTTCTGCCAGGAAAAGGCAAAGTCGAGAGGTGTGAATGTGGCGCGCGCCTTCGAGGGTTTTCACGCGCTTGAGAAG
>DATCAX010000493.1:0-2593 GCA_036512375.1 Candidatus Angelobacter sp.
TGACCGATCTGGAGCTCCAGGCGCGGGACGCACTGGTGAAAGCCATCGGTGAGAAAGCAGCGCACCTGCCGGAAAAAATTCTTCAGCAGGCGCGGCAACGCTCGCAACAGCAGGATATTGACGGCGCGGCGGCGGAGTACATCGTCTTCCTGAACTCCACGCCGGACAACGGATCAGCCGAACGCACTGAAGCGGCTGTGTTTTTAAGCGACCACTTCAACCTGGCAATCGCAACATCGGCTTCGCCGACGAAACAGGCGCAGGCGCGGTAATCTAAGAGCCGTGGTTGCCCAGAAAATCCATGATCGCTTTGAGTGAAGCCTCTGGCTGGTCTGTGGTAAAGATGTGGCTGGCATGGGGCAGCTTCACCAGCTTCGCGCCATTGATCCGTGAGGCAATCAGTTCACCGTTGCCCACCGGAACCAACTGGTCCGTCTCTCCGTGGATGACCAGAGTTGGCGCAGTGATTTTTTGCAGCCGGCTATACGCTTCCCATTCGAAGATTCCTTGTAACTGCGCCTTGTAGGCCTCTGGCTTGGGAAACCATTGGCGGCGAATAGCCAGGTCTTCTTCAATTCGCTCCAGGGGCGTGGCCGAATCATAGACATATGGCCGCATCGCGCGGGCGTGTTCTTCTGGACCTAAACCGATCCCCATAAGAATCTCAGTAACGCGCTTCTCTGCCCGCACGGCGCTGGGACCGCCAGGCGCGGTACATCCCAGAATGAGCGAACGCACGCGCGCGGGATATTGCAGCGCAAACTCCTGCGCGATCATGCCGCCCATCGACAAACCGAACACATGAGCACTCTCGACTCCTGCAGCGTCCAGCGCGGCGGCGGCGTCAGAAGCCATCAGCGGAATGGAATACGGTCCCGCAGGCGCGTCACTCTGGCCGCTGCCACGATTATCCAGCGCAATGGTGCGATACCGCTCCTTGAGCGCCGGCCGCGTGCGATGCCACAGGTAAGAAGGATAGCCAAGCCCCATGATCAACAAAATAGGGTTGCCCCTTCCCTGTTCGTCCCAATAAATCCGTGCACCCTGGTTCTGAAGAAAGGCCATTGCACTCCCTGCCTATACCAGATCAAACGTCAGTTCGCCCAGCTTTTCCAGGCTGCAAGCGATTTTGTCTCCCGGCTTGAGCCAGACCTGCTGGTCTTTCGGCTTGCCCTGGATCACGCCTTCCGGCGTGCCGGTAAAAATAATATCGCCCGGACGCAGCGTGATGTACCGCGAAATGTAGCTGATCATCTGCCTGCTGTTGAAGATGAAATCGCTGGTGTTTGATGACTGCCGCGTTTCACCGTTGACGCGCGTTTCGAGCTTCAGGTTATCGGGATTGATCTGGTCGGCCGTGACCATGTATGGCCCCAGCGGAGCGAACTGATCGGGCGTCTTGCCGATCATCCACTGGCCGCCGGTTTCAAGCTGCAGATCGCGCGCTGTGAAGTCATTGCCAGTGCAGTAGCCTGCGACGTAAGAAAGCGCGTCCGCTTCGCTGACATTTCTTGCTTCCTTGCCCATGACCATTACCAGTTCACACTCGTAGTCGAACTTTTTCGCGACTTCAACCGGCAGCTTGACCGTGCCCTTGTGATGATTGAGTGCAACATTGAACTTGCTGAAGAGCACGGGCGCTTTAGGAATAGGCGAGCCGATCTCCTGCGCATGCTTGCGATAATTCAGGCCAACACAAACAATCTTTTCCGGATGCACCACGACCGGGCCGTACTCAATGCCATCTTCCTTGATGAACGCCGAATGCGCGGAGCTGGATTTCAGGGCGGCATCGACCAGCGCGTTCAGGCTGGGGCCGTCTTCGTGTTGCAACAGGTCATCCATGGTTACGGGCGCGTGCATCTTCAGCGATTTCGCTGCTTCCGGCACCACCAGGATGCCTTTGTCGGTCTTGATGGCCAGTTCATAAGCGCCATTGCGGCGCAGGTTTAATACGGTGAGCCCGTGCGCCATGCCGCGTTTGCGATTCTCGTCCGCGCTGACACCAGCATGTGCCATGGTAAGCCCCCCTGAGGCGGCGACCGCCGCAATTGCACCCGCTCCCTGCAATACTTTTCTGCGCTCCATAATTCGACGCTCCTTTTCGGAGGGAAATCATAATACAGATGCTGCTGTAAACGACTAAAGAAAGTTTGGCGACTGTAGTCGGGAATAGTGATTGCAGGTATGACGGCGGGACCTCAGTCCGGCCAGCGGCAAGTCACGACCTTGGTCTCTGTATAGAAATTCACACCGTCTTTTCCCAGCGCGTGGAGGTCCCCATAGAACGAACCCTTCCATCCTGAAAACGGAAAGAACGCCACCGGCGCAGGCACGCCAACGTTGATTCCAACCATCCCGGCGGTCACATTCTGAGTAAACTGCCGGGCTGCGCCGCCAGAACGGGTAAAGACTGAAGCAGCGTTGCCGTACTCAGACTGGCTGACAACGTCGATGGCTTCTTTGAGGTCTTTCACGCGGATCACCGTCAGCACCGGACCAAAAATCTCTTCCTTGGCTACGCGCGATTCAGGATTCACTTTGTCCAGAATTGTTGGCCCGACGAAATAGCCTTTGCCATTAGCGATGGCGT
>DATCAX010000494.1:0-2229 GCA_036512375.1 Candidatus Angelobacter sp.
ACGTAATAGATGGTGTTGAAGGCTTTCACCAGTCGTGAGCCGGGAAGACGCTTGAGCACTTCTTCGGAGGAAGTTGATCCGCCCAGATCGTAAAAGCCGCCATCGGGCCGGTAAGGATTCATGGCGTCCATGACGATCTTGTTGCGCAGCAGCTCTGGTTCAGGCAGGGCCTCAGGCGTGCGCCACGGGACAGCGAGCAATACAGCGTCGCCAAAGCGGGCTGCATCGCGAATGGTCATGGCATGTGCCTGGGGACCGAGTTCACTGATTAGTTCGCGCAGCGAGTCCGGCCCGCGTGAGTTGCTCACCGCCACATCATGTCCGGCGGCCACAAACAACCGGGCGGCCGTCGCCCCAATGTTACCTGCTCCCAGGATTCCGATCTTCATACGGCGTCCCCGCGAGAATATTTTGTCGATTTTCTAATTCTGCAATCATTAAAGCAGAAATTATATATGTTCAAAACTGATCAGTACGAAAGGGTTGGTTTTGCGTAAATCACTCAAAATTTGATCGTTTTCCGGCAAGTCTTCGAACATCATCGAGACCAACTTTACACTTCTTGATTTTTTCCTTGGCAATGCTTCACAGACGCGTATAATCGGCCCAACCTAGTTCTAACCATGTGGGGAAAGAACTGCGTGAGTGTGGTTAAGATGACCGGAGCACCAGGGGCGGCTCCGAAACCATCGAACAAACCACAGGAGTAGCGTCCGTCGGAGCGGATAGATTCTCACCTTCTTCTGCCCGAAGAAAGCAACAACCTTAATGTGTGGCATCCTCGGGTATACGCACGTCCGCAAACGATTGCCGCGCGGCGTGATGGACGCGGCGCTAGCGTCTCTCACGCACCGTGGGCCAGACCATCAGGGACAATTCAGGTCAGAACTCGTCTCGCTGGGCGCAACGCGCCTGCGCATTGTTGATCTGGAAAGCGGGGACCAGCCGCTGATTAGCCCTGATGGCGACGTAATCGTCGTCTTCAACGGTGAAATATTCAATCATCATGAGCTGCGGCTTGAGTTGGAAGCGTACGGCGCCATCTTTGAGACCCGTTGCGATACTGAAGTCATTCTGCATGCGTTCATGCGCTGGGGAAGCGAATGTTTTTCCCATTTCCGCGGAATGTTTGCCATTGCCATCTGGGTGCAGTCAGAGCGGCAGCTTATTCTGGCCCGCGATCGCATGGGCATCAAGCCGCTGTATTACGCGCAACATGAGGGCGAACTTTATTTCGGCTCTGAGCTGAAGTGCATCTTTGCGCAACCTGCAGTTCCACGCAACCTATGCATGGCCGGGCTGAACTGTTATCTCAGCCTGAACTACGTGCCGGCGCCGTACACCCTGGTGGAAGGCATCCGGAAGCTCCTGCCCGGACATGTGATGCAGTGGCGCAATGGCAGCGTGAGTGTGCGCTCTTATGTGCGGAAGGAACACAGCACTCAGGCTCCAAAGTCGATTGGCGAGGCCACAGAAGAGTTGGATGATTTGCTGCAAAAATCGGTTCGAGAGCAGCTTGTTTCTGACGTTCCCGTCGGCATCTGGCTGAGCGGCGGACTCGATTCTTCCACCATACTGCGTTACGCGGCCCACGCAGGCACCGCGCAGCTGCGCACTTTTTCCATCACCTTCAAAGGGCGCTCGTTCGACGAAAGCGCAGCCATTGCTGAGACTTCCCGCCACTTCGGTAGCCAGCATACCGAGTTTGATCTGGATGAAACCGCCGACCTGGAAGCCGCCATCGAAAAGATGGCCTATTACTCTGACGAACCGAGTGCTGACGCGGGCGCGCTTCCGGCTTGGTTTCTGGCGAAAATGAGCAGCAAAGATGTCACGGTGGTCCTGAGCGGCGAAGGCGCTGACGAACTCTTTGCCGGCTATCTCACCTACAAAGCGGACCGCTATGCCGCCGCTGTACGTCGCGTGCCCGCGCTATTGCGCCGCGCCGCTCTCAGGTGTGCAGATCTTCTGCCCGTCTCTGACGACAAGATCAGCTTTGAATACAAGCTAAAGCGTTTTCTGCATGGGTCGTTGCTCTCACCGGAGATGGCCCACATTTATTGGAACGGGACGTTCACTGAGGCTGAGAAGCGCGACTTCTTCCACTTCGCTGACTCCGGTCCCTTAGCTACTGTTGTGGGAAATATGAGCGCCGGATCGGGCCTGCAGCGCTATCTTGAGTTCGACCAGCGCTACTACCTGGCCGATGACATTCTTTACAAGGTCGAT
>DATCAX010000495.1:0-5673 GCA_036512375.1 Candidatus Angelobacter sp.
GGCTCCCAAGCGGAAGCTGACAACGAGTTGGAAGGACTTTATCCGCGCTCACATGGCGGTACTGGCAGCGACCGACTTCTTCACGGTGGAAGTGCTGACGCTGAAAGGGTTGATGACCTACTATGTGCTGTTTTTCATTCACTTGGAAAGTCGGAGGATATGCGTGGCGGGGATGACGCGCCATCCCGATCAGGAATGGATGGAACAGATGGCGCGTAATGTAA
This sequence comes from Candidatus Angelobacter sp., assembly GCA_036512375.1. GTDB lineage: Bacteria > Acidobacteriota > Terriglobia > Terriglobales > Acidobacteriaceae > Angelobacter. Next base: position 225 of record DATCAX010000495.1, read on the forward strand.
CGATGGAGGGGAACGGTTTTCTGGCTGACCGCAGGTTTTTTACTGCATGATCGCGACAGCAAGTACTGCTCATCGTTTTGCCGGGTGATTCACGCAGGAGGCGTGAAGACCCTTGCCTTGCCGCCCAGAAGTCCGAATCTGAACGCGTATGCGGAACGTTGGGTAAGGTCGGTCAAAGAGGAATGCCTGTCGAAGCTGATCCTGTGCGGGGAGGGTTCGCTGCGGCGGACGCTGCACCACTATGAAGCCCACTATCACGAAGAACGAAATCACCAGGGCAAGGAGAACTTGCTTCTTTTTCCGTTGCGGAATCAACCGGTGAATCGGAAACCGGGAAAGGTACGGTATCGGGAGCGGCTGGGTGGACTGCTGAAATACTATGAGCGCGAAGCGGCATGAAGCTGAGCCGCCCGATGAGTTTTTTGACCGCACGCTGATACCCTCATTGCGGATAGAAGGCGCCATTCGTTTGGATCCTCAAGAAATCGCGCCTGGCGGCTGACGCTGCTGGGATCAAATGAACACATCCACAGAGTCTCTGGCTGATGTCATAGAAAAGACCGGCCGTGCCCTAACCGCTAACGAATTGGCCGATATCCTTGCGGTCAGCAGGATAACCATCTTCAAGCAAGCGAAGGCATGACGTATCCCATCGTTCCGCATCGGCACCTGCGTAAGGTTTGACCCTCACTCCGTAGCAGAGTGGCTGCGGAAGCAGTAGACTTTCCGCGTTGTTAGAGAGGCGATGTTTCAGCACTTGAGACGATTTTCTTGCATATCCGGGCGCAAATTGAACTGCTCAAAGCACAGCTTGCTGCGTTTAATGACAAGACCCGTAAAATGATACCGTGATACCGTTTTTAGTCGAACCACGGCACATAAGCGGTAACTGGGGAAACGGTGGCGGAAGATGCGCAACTGCTCAACGCCGCGTAAACAGAGAGTAAAACTGATAAAGCCTTAAAGCACAATATGTGAGTATCAAGCCGTTTAGAGAATCCATCCCTCTCCGCTAGACAGTCTGCAGGCCCGAGAATTGCTCTCTGCTTTATTCACATGACCCGGCTTGGGGGTCTTTTTCTCGTTCCTTAGAGACAAATGAAATGAGCACACGCAGTTAAGAGTGATCGAGTCTTTGAGCGATCTTCTCTCCACCAGGGCGTCAGTGCGGAAAAGCGAATCAATTTTGGACAATAGAAATTTCCGCGACGCGAGAGAGTTTCTGTAATCCCTATCGAGAATACAGCCACAGGTCTGGTGTCGAGATTGTTTATTTTGAAAGGTAGCTTTTTGCGGGAAACTGTTCATCTAAAGCCAGATTTAGCTCAAGCACATTCACACGTGGTTCACCGAGAAAGCCGAACTGCCGCCCTTCTGTATGCGCCTGGACGACTTTCAGCAGTTTATCTTCGGAAATCCCGCGCGCTTTAGCTACTCGTGGAACCTGGAACTCAGCTCCTGCCGGAGTGACGTGGGGATCCAGTCCCGAGCCGGAACTAGTAACCAGATCAACGGGGACGGGTTTACCGGGGTTCTCTGATTGCAGGGTCGCGACATCAGTCTTTACGCGGTCGATCAGCTTCTGGTTGGTAGGGCCAAGATTGCTTCCAGACGAATTGTCAGCCGCGTATCCGTTGGTCCCGGCAGCGGAAGGTCTGGGATGAAAGTACGCTGGCCCAGTAAAAGGCTGAGCCAAAATCCGAGAGCCTATCGCAGTGTCATTCCTGGTGATCAACTGACCCTTGGCTTTGTCCGGCCAGAAGCGCGCGAGACCTGTTATCACCAGAGGATAGACCAACCCGAGCAGCACGGTGGTGACAACCGTGAAAAGAACTGCTGTGACCAGATTCTTCTTCAGCATTCCAAACTCCTCTTAGGCCAGGCCCACGGCCCGAACGATTAAATCAATAATCTTGATGCCAATAAATGGAACAATCACGCCGCCCACTCCATAGATCAGGAGATTTCGGCGGAGAAGCGATTCAGCGCTCATAGCTTTGTATTGAACGCCACGCAATGCCAGTGGAATCAAAGCGACGATGATCAGTGCGTTAAAGATTACCGCTGACAGCACGGCAGACTGCGGCGTCGCGAGATGCATGATGTTGAGTGCGTTCAGCACGGGAAATGTGCCGGCAAACATCGCCGGGATGATCGCAAAATATTTCGCCACATCATTGGCAATCGAAAATGTAGTCAGCGAGCCGCGCGTCATGAGTAATTGCTTGCCGATCTCAACTATCTCCAGCAGCTTGGTCGGATTGGAATCAAGATCTACCATGTTGCCGGCTTCTTTCGCCGCCTGGGTGCCGGTATTCATGGCTACCCCCACGTCGGCCTGCGCTAAAGCTGGAGCGTCATTAGTGCCGTCGCCAGTCATTGCCACCAGCTTGCCATTACCTTGTTCTTTGCGGATCAGGTCCATTTTGTCTTTAGGCGTGGCCTGGGCCAGGAAATCGTCGACGCCGGCTTCGCGTGCGATAGCTGCAGCCGTTAGCGGGTTGTCGCCGGTTATCATCACCGTCTTGATCCCCATGGCGCGCAGTTGTGCGAAGCGCTCACGCATACCGCCTTTTACTATGTCTTTCAAATGAATCACGCCGAGCGCCCGGCTGTCCTCAGCTACCACCAGTGGCGTGCCACCAGAGCGCGCGATGCTCTCCACCGTTGCCCGAACTTCTTTAGGAAGGTTGCCGCCGTTCTGTTGCAGAAATTTTTCGATTGCATCCGCCGCGCCTTTCCGGATCATACGTCCGTCCAGGTCGACACCTGACATACGAGTCTGGGCGCTGAAAGGCACAAATTGCGGCTGATGGTCCGCCAGTTCCCGGCCTCGCAAGCCGTACTGTTCCTTGGCCAGCACCACAATCGATCGACCTTCAGGGGTCTCATCCGGAAGCGACGAAAGCTGGGCCGCATCCGCCAGTTGATCGTTGCTGACCCCAGGAGCGGCGACGAACTCCGTAGCCTGACGATTCCCCAATGTGATAGTTCCGGTTTTGTCCAGCAGCAGGGTATCCACGTCGCCGGCTGCTTCCACGGCGCGTCCTGACATGGCCAGCACGTTGTGTTGCACCAAGCGGTCCATGCCGGCAATGCCTATAGCGGAAAGCAATCCGCCGATCGTGGTTGGAATCAGGCAAACCAGCAGTGAGACCAGCACAAAGATTGTTTGTGGCGAACCGGAATAGATGGCAAACGGCTGCAAAGTCACCACAGCCAATAGAAAGATGACGGTCAGGCCGGCCAGGAGAATGTTGAGTGCGATTTCGTTGGGCGTTTTTTGCCGTTCGGCACCCTCTACCAAAGCGATCATCCGATCAAGAAAAGTCTCGCCGGGATTGGACGTGATTTTTACTTTGATGTGGTCCGACAAAACTCGGGTTCCGCCGGTTACTGCGGAACGGTCTCCGCCGGATTCGCGTATAACCGGCGCAGATTCACCTGTAATCGCGGATTCGTCCACGGACGCAACGCCTTCAATGATGTCGCCGTCGCCAGGGATGGTTTCTCCTGCAGAAACAACGACCACGTCTCCTGAGCGTAGGTTGGCGCCGGATACGGTTTCGATCCGCCCGTCGGAAAGAAGCCGGTTAGCCTGCGTTTCTGATTTCGCACGGCGGAGCGTTTCAGCCTGCGCTTTGCCTCGCCCTTCGGCCATGGCCTCGGCAAAGTTCGCAAACAATACGGTAAACCACAGCCAGAGCGTGATCTGGAGATCAAAACCGAAGCCCGGGTTATGGCGAGTAATATCTTTGAACAGCAGCACGGTTGTGATTACGCTGCCAACCTCCACCACGAACATGACCGGATTGCGCATCATGGTCCTGGGATTCAACTTGCGCACCGAATCGATCAGCGCCTGCCTCACGATCTTCGCGTCCCATAGTGATTTTGATTTGCCTTTTGTTGCCGCCATGGATCGCCTCTTTAAAAAGTCTTTCCCGCATTCATGAGCAGGTGCTCAAGGATGGGCCCCAGGCTCAGCGCCGGGAAGAATGTCAAAGCACCAACAATGATGATCACGCTCACCAGAAGGGCGGTGAATAACGGCGTAGTTACCGGGAATGTGCCTGGTGAAGGCGGAACTGCCTTCTTACGAGCCAGACTGCCCGCCACCGCCAACATGGGTACGATCATCAAAAAGCGTCCCGTCAACATCGTGAATCCCATAGCCAGGTTGTACCACCGGTTTGGGCCTAGGCCGGCAAATGCAGAACCGTTGTTGCCGGTCCCAGAAGTAAACGCGTAAAGAATTTCAGAAAGGCCGTGCGGCCCGCTGTTCGCAAGGGTCGCGAGCCCCTGAGGAAGGAGTGATGACGCAGCAGCCAGCACCAGGATCATCAAGGGGAAGATGAGCACGTAAAGCATGGCCATCTTCACGTCATACGCTTCGATCTTCTTGCCCAGGTACTCTGGGGTCCGACCAACCATAAGGCCGGCGATAAACACCGACAGCACCACAAAGATCAAGATGCCGTACATTCCCGCGCCTACTCCTCCGAAAACGATTTCTCCCAGCATGATGTTGACCAGGGGAACCATTCCGCCAAGCGGCGTGAACGAATCATGCACGCCGTTCACGGCGCCGCAGCTTGCGTCAGTCGTGACGGTGGCGAAAAGCGCTGAATTGGCGATGCCGAAGCGAACCTCCTTGCCTTCCATATTGCCGCCCGATTGGAGCGTCGATACTTGTTGATCAGTCCCTTTGAGCAGCGGATTTCCACGCGATTCTGCCCGATACGCCGTTGTAACGCCGGCGAAGAAAAGTACTGCCATCGCGGCAAAAACGGCCCATCCGTGCCGCTGTGATCTCGTCATTCGTCCCAGTGTGTATGTCAGGCCCGCTGGTATCACAAAAATCGAGAGCATCTCCAGGAAATTACTGAACGGGGTAGGATTCTCGAACGGGTGCGCGCTGTTGGCGTTCATGAAGCCGCCGCCGTTGGTCCCTAGCATCTTGATGGCCTCCTGCGAGGCAACCGGTCCCTGCGCAATCGTCTGATCGGTCACCGTGTCCATGACCGGCTTGCCATTGGCATCGACCCCCGGCTTTCCGTTCTGACCCAATTTCTGTACATGCTGTGGTTCCACGATCTTCACAGTGTCATAGGGTTTGAAGTTCTGGATCACCCCTTGTGATACCAGCACAAGCGAGTACACAATGCAGGCAGGCAGCAGTATCCAGAGGATAGAGCGTGTGGTGTCCACCCAAAAGTTGCCGATAGTATCTTTCTCGCGTCGCGCAATACCTCGAATGAAGGCAATTGCCAATGCAATTCCGACCGCCGCGGAGGCAAAGTTATGAAATGCCAGCCCAGCCATCTGCGTGAGATAGCTCATCGTCTGCTCGCCGGTATAGAACTGCCAGTTGGTATTGGTGGTAAATGAGGCGGCGGTATTCCACGCCAGATCAGGCGGTACTCCTGCGAGTTTCTGCGGGTTGAAT
>DATCAX010000496.1:0-8171 GCA_036512375.1 Candidatus Angelobacter sp.
TTTTCATCAACGGGCGCAGGGTGCCCGGCATTGCCAGCATTCCATATGATCAACTGAAGCAGTTGGTGCAGTTCGAAATCGATCACGCGGGGAAGTAGGTGGTTTACGGCGTCAGTGTCCAGAAAACACTGCTGCCTCTATCATGAAATGGCTTGCGCACCACGTGCGGCGTTATAACGATCAGCAATTCGTTGTGAATGCGCTCTCTCGAGGTGGTACTGAGCAATGTTTTCAGGCCGGGCAGATTGCTGAGCAGGGGCAGGCCCTGGACGGAGCGGATTTCCTGCTCGCTCATCAATCCCATGATCACGGATTGTTCGCCATCGTGCACCGTGATGGTTCCTACATAAGACCTGCTGGTAATATCCGGAATGCTGTTGATCTGCAGCGTTCCCAGACCCTGAATTTTCAGGTCCATCACCAGGGTCACATCGCCGTTGGAGTGGTAGTGGGGCGTCGCCTTCAAGGTAATTCCCAGGTCTTCATAAGTGAATTGTGGCGTATTTCCCACCTGTACCTGTCCGCGGGAACTCAATGCAACGTTGCTGAACGTGCTGTTCACGATCGGGAACTTCGTCCCCACGCGGAAGGTGGCCGCTTCGCCGTCAATAGCGCGCAACGTCATGCTTTCCAGGTTCGTGGCAGTGGAAGAGTTCATTGACAGCTTTGCGCCGATCGAAGGCACTGTAATTCCGGTCAAGCCGTTTCCTTTGCCGAAAATCAAAAAGGGCGCCAGCAGCGGAGAGCCCGCCAGATTGGCCAAAGCCGAAGGTGAGATCGTGCTGGGATCGATGGTCCCGGTACGGTTCAGCTGATCGATCACGCTTTGCGCGTCCGATCCCAGAACCCGCCTGATTTCTGAAGGGATGCTGAATACCTGAAAGCTGGTAGGCAGGTTCGCACCCACGTCACGCAGCCGGTCAGTATCAATTTCATATTCCCTTACGTCGAGCATCAGTTCGGGCTTTGCGTCCATCAGGTTATCAAGCAGGCTGGCCGCTGCTTCCACCTGTTCCCTGGGAGCGCGGACCGTGATGGTGTTTTGGCCGGGCTGAATGCTGACGAGCTTCATATCGAAAATGTTGCGCATTACGTTGACCAGATCGTTCAGGTCAGTCTGCGCCGATACATTGCCGACATAAAAAGTACGCAGAGCCAGCCGTTCATATTGCTTTCTGGTTTCTACCGTGTCGGTGGCGACCATCGCTTCATGGCTGGATACCGGCGCCCAGAATGACTTCGTCATCATGCCCGCCACCTGAGTCGCCGCATAGAAGTCGACGTTATCCAGGTCAAAGCGAATGACTCGGCTGGTCAGGTTCTGGTCAAACTGCATGAAGATGTCAAAAGCGGCGCCAATCTGCGTATAGACCTGCCGGGTGTCGCCTTGCAGATGAAAACTTTTCCTGCCCGCGGCAGGCTGCAAATTAATCTGGTCCACTGAGGCCAGCAATTCCAGAACATGCTTGTGTTCGGAATCGCCGTCGGGCGGCGCCACATCGTGCAGACGCTGGGCAACATATGCATTTTGCGGATCAATGGAGAGTGCGGTGCGGAAACGCTGCGCTGCGCCGCTTGGATCGCCCGCCGCGGCCAGGTGATTACCAGCCTCCACATGCTGATCGACGATTTGCTGACGCAGCATCTCGCCCATCGTCATGAATTCCACGTTTCCAGGCGTCAGCTCTTCCGCCTTCATGACCGCCAGCAGGGCATCATCCGGCTTGCCCGCCCGTTGCAGGTCTTGCGCGTTTTTGAACTCTTTTTCCGCCGCTTTTTTGTCTTCCTTGGAAACGGCGGACTTCGGCCCATCTGCGGCCGCGCAGGCCATGCAGAGGAACAGCGACAGAATGGCGAAGCAGGTTTTCATTCGGGAACCATCATTGTACCGTTATAAAGAACGATGTATGACGGGAATAATGCGGGCGATTACCTAAGTTTGCGAATGATCAACCGGTAAAAGCCAGAAGATCAGTACCGCAAGCAAAGCAAGCCTCTGGGTTACAGGCCTGGAGTTGGGCAAAGGTGAATATGCCTGTGGCCATTGCGATTACCGGCACACCCACTGCCCGCGCAGCTTCAATGTCTGAAGGGGTATCCCCGACAACGGTCACGGAAGCTCGTCCGCCCAGCCGCTGACCGGCCAGATCAATGCCGTGTTGGAAGATTTCGGCGCGCAATTCGTGGGGAAAGGAGAAAGATCCGAACGCGAACATCGGCCTGAGCCCGGCTTTCTCCAGCTTCAGCCAGCCCACGGTTTCCAGATTCCCTGACGCCACTCCCAGAAGTTTGCCCCGAGCCTGCAAATGGGCGGCAAGTTCCAGGATTGACGGGCAAAGCTCGGGATTCAACTGTTCCCGATTCTGGTGCACCTCAGCGCACATCCGGGCCACAATTTGTGGCATGTGCGTATCGATGGCGGCGTCCTTCAGTCCTGCGCGCTGTAACACAGCCCGCAGGATACCCACATCAGTATTGCCATGGACGGGTACTCCCTCAATGCTGGCTTCAATGCCGAGGACATCGCGTATGGCAGTGTGGAAAGCAAAATAGTGGACAGCGTCGCGGCTGTTGAGCAGGGTGCCGTCAATATCGAACAGAAAGGCATCGGCGCTGTCCCAACGGAATCCGGGACGCACGAACGCTCTTCCTCCGTCGGGATCTTGAGCCAGGTTTGACACGTTGAATTGGATTCAATTGCAGAGACCGTAACCAGCGCGTGCTTTAGCGGACCAGTTTTTGCTTGTCCAGTAGCGGCGGCTTTTCGCTCCGGACCGGACGCCGTCCACCATCGCGCAGCTGGCGGACATCCAGCTTCAACTCAGCAATCGTGCGGCTGAGTGTATTGCGATGCATGCCCAGTTCCCGGGCCGCTTTGCACTGGTTTCCCCGGTTCTGCTGCAGGACGTTCATGATAAAGCGCTTCTTGAATTCACGCACGGCTTCAGAATAGAGAATGCCGCTGCTATGCATCTGCGCTACGAGTGCTTCGAGCTGGTCCTTCACAGAGTGTCCTCACTTTCCAGATGCGCCAGTCTTTAAATCTCTTAATCTTTATTTGCTTGTCGCTCCCGGACTGGGCCCAGCGCGCAGTTTGGTGATCCCGGCGCGAAACTTCTGGCGAACATCGGAAGGGGCGAGCCAGCTTGCACCGCGTCCTGCCACCAGAAAGTAACTTGCCAGTTGTGAGCCAGACAACTCTGTCGACTCAGGTACAAAAGCCGTGATCGCCATCAACCCGGCGGTCACTATCACCATGCCGCGAACAAAACCAAACGCTGCCCCCAGTGCGCGATCAACGGATCGGAGTCCTGCTTCGTGCACCATCCAGCGGGCAATCCTTGCAATTGCGCCCGCCAGCAGGACCACCGACACAAAAATAGTAAGAAAGCCCGCCAAGTCCGCAAATGCCGGCAACTTGACGTACTGCAAAAACCAGGGGGAAAGCTTGCCATACCCCCACGCCGCCAGCAGAAAGCCCACCACCGCGCCTGCCAGGCAGATAACCTCAAAAAAGAACCCCTGGGCCGCCGCCAGCAGCGCCGAAAAGAGCATGATCACGAGGATGATCCAATCAAGCGCGTTCATGCCATCGGCGTCTCAACCTGCGGGCAACTCACGCCCTGCCACAACCCTGTATGCCTCAATGTATTTTTCGCTGGTCTTGCGCGCCACATCCTCCGGCAAAGAGGGAGCAGGGGGTTGCTTGTTCCACTTGATCGCTTCCAGATAGTCGCGAACAAACTGCTTGTCAAAAGAGTCCTGCGCCTTGCCCGGCTGATATTTGTCCGCCGGCCAGAAACGCGATGAATCAGGAGTAAGGACTTCATCCGCAAGAATGAGGCCCTGGGATGTTTGGCCGAACTCAAATTTCGTATCGGCAATGATGATGCCGCGCCCGGCTGCGTAGTCGGCCGCTGTCTTATAGATCTTTAACGTCAAATCGCGCAGTTTCTCTGCCAGCTCTTTTCCCGTTCGCTTGGCCATTTCCTCGATCGAAATATTTTCGTCGTGGCCGCTCAGCGCCTTGGTGGCGGGGGTGAAGATCGGTTCGGGCAGCTTGTCAGATTCTTTAAGGCCTGTGGGCAGCTTGATGCCGCAGACCGCGCCGGTCTGCTGGTACTCTTTCCAGCCCGATCCGGAAAGGTATCCGCGCGCCACGCATTCAATGTCAATCATCTGCGCCTTGTTTACCAGCATGGAACGCCCGCGCAGGTCGTCGGCATGCTTCTGCAGCGGAGCAGGGTAATCTTCCACCCTGGCCGTGACCAGATGGTTCTTCACTACGTCTTTCAGAAAATCAAACCAGAAGAGGGAAAGTTGCGTGAGTACGCGGCCTTTTTCCGGAATGCCTGTGGCCAGAACGTAATCGAACGCGGAGATACGGTCGGTGGCGACAAACAAGAGTTGTTCGTTCAAACTGTATAAATCGCGCACCTTGCCGCGAGCATGGAGCGTCAGCTCCGGAAAATCTGTCTGCAAAAGAATTCGGCTTTGGGCACTTTGACTAGTCATGGCAGAAATACGTGGGCGAGGACGTATTCTAGCCGCTCAACTGCTTTTGTCAACCGTGGAAATTGCAAATTAAAATGGTTCGCGCGAATGTATCGCACGAAAATAATCCAGGAATTGAACAAGCCATAAAACCCGCATGAATCAAGGATTTTCTTGCGTTGATTTTCGCTGGACTTTGTAGTACCCGTTACTAGAAATTAAACTCGAGCCTGAAAATATTTTTTCAAAACGTGAAAAATAACGACCGTTGAAATCCGCCAGGCCCGGGATGAACGATTTGCTGATGCATATGTACAGGTAGTCGTGTCGTCTATCGGATCGTGCGACTAGGGTCGTATTTCCACTCGTGTTCCCACCGGAACCAGCTTCCATATTTCTTCAATCTCTGCGTTCGTCACGGCGACGCATCCATCCGTCCAGTCAACTTGCCGGTGGAGGGGGCCGAGGTAGGCAAACGGCTTGGCCAGGCCGTGAATCATAATTGCGCCGCCGGGACGTAAGCCAAGGCTGCGAGTTCGTTCCTGATCTGCCGCGCTAGGATAAGAAATGTGCAGCGACAAATGGAACTGGCTATGCGAGTTCTTTGCATCGATTACGTAGTCCCCCTCGGGTGTTTTATGATCGCCCTCAACCCGTTTAGGGCCGACAGGGACTGATCCGAGAGCTACTTTATAGGTCTTGAGGACTTTGGGGCCGCTCAGCAGAGTCATGGTGCGAACAGACTTAACAATCACGATCTTGTCGGCCTGAGCGGTCGTTGCCGCAACGCAACGAAGCGCCGCTATCATGAAGATCAGGAGATGAATGCGGCGCTCGCGCATATTCTTGCTCTAACCCGTTTACGCCGACGCTGCCCTGGGCATGCCGCTTTCGGCGCCAAATTTCACTGAGACAATCTTGGAGACGCCCGGCTCCTGCATGGTCACTCCATACATTACCGGTGCAATGGACATCGTTTTCTTGCTGTGGGTGATGATGATGAATTGCGTCTGCACGGCCATTTCCCTGATCAGTTCGGTGAAGCGGCCGATATTGGCTTCGTCCAGCGGCGCGTCCACTTCGTCCAGGATACAAAAGGGGCTGGGCTGATACTGGAAGATGCCCACCAGCAAGGACAATGCAGTCAGTGCCTTTTCTCCGCCGGAAAGCAGCAACACGTTCTGCAGCTTTTTGCCCGGAGGAGACGCAACAACATCGATGCCGCTCTCAGCTGTGTTCTGTTCGTCCGTCAGGCGCATGAATGCCTGGCCGCCGCCAAACAATTTGCGGAATGTAAACTGGAAATTCTCATTGATACGATCAAAGGCTTCCTGAAACTTCTGCCGTGAGAATTCGTCGATCTCCTTGATGGTGGCCTGTGTGTTTTCGATGGAATCGAAAAGGTCTTTGCGCTGCGTCTCCAGGAACTGGTGGCGCGTCTCGGTCTCTTTGAATTCTTCAAGAGCCATCATGTTGACCGGTCCCATATTGTCGAGCTTCGTGCGCATCTCGCGATACGTGTTTTCATCCAAAGCCAGCTGCTCGCCTTCAACCAACGGAATTTCATTGTTGGCCCGCAAGTCATCGGCGGTGATGCCGAGTTCGTTCAGACAGGATTCAGCCATGTGTCCCAGATCAGACTGCAACTTTGCCAGCAGTGTGCCGATCTCGCTCTTGCGTTCACGCGCCGCGTCCAGTTCAGAGCGCGCCGCTTTCAGTTCATGGTCGATTTCCGCAATGCGGGCGCGCACCTGGTCAGACTCATGCTGCAACTGCACACCAGTGGCTTCTGCCGCAGATTTTTCCGCGCTCAGGGCTTCCAGACGGTCTGCGATCTGCATGTTCTCCGCTTCTCGCTGTACTTTCTCAGCCGCCGCGGAATGAATCTGCGTCTGCAATGACTCAACCCTTTGCCCAGCTTCTGCGGAAAGAGATTCAATCCGCTCCAGCGCTGAAGCTGCTGTTCGGCGGCGTTCTTCCACTACGGCCAGATTTGCGGCAGCCTGGGAAGCTGTCTGCGCCGCTTCGTCGCGGGCGGTCTTCAACGAGACAAGCCGCTGCTGCGCGACCGTCATTTCGTCTTCCAGCGACTGGCGCTTCTGCTCCAGCGCTTCCGCCTGCTCGCGCTTTTCCGCGACAATAATTTCCTTTTCGTTCCGGGCCGAGCGTGTGCGCTCAATCTCCAGCCGATATGTGTTCAGTCGCTGCTCGGTGCGCGCCAGGTCAGATTCCATCTGCTTGAGCGCATGCCCCGAAGTAAGCGCCTGCTTTTCCGCTTCACGCCGTTCTTCTTCCAGCGTGCTGAGCAGCTTGCCCAATTCGGTAAGTTCGCGCCCCAAAGTCTGCACCCGTGCCTGATCATTTCTAATAGCAACTTCCAGGTCGGCGGCAATCTTTCCAACTTCGCGCAATTCGCGCTTCAGGGACAGCGGACCTTCCTTGCGCTGCTTGCCGCCGGTAACCGTTACATTGTGGAAACACTCGCCGGTGGCGGAGAGGAAATATGCGTCAGGATTTTCCAGCGCCAGGTTGCGCGCAATGCTGGCATCCGCGGTGATGTAACCGTCGCGTAGCTTGGGCAGCACCACTTCGAGCGACCGGCCAAAGCCATCCAGCACGCGAATGCAGTTCTTCAGTGACACCAGCTCTTCGTGCCGCTCAGAGGTTGGCGCCGGCGCGTCACTGGCGATAAAAGAGAACCTGGCCTGCGCATCTTCCGGATGCACCAGGAATGTGGCGCGTCCATCGACGTCTGACTGAAGCAGCCGCATACCTTCATTGGCTGAATCCCAGGACTTGACTACAACGTAATTCAGTTCGTCGCGCAGAAATTCTTCCACCACGCCCTCGTAGCGGGTCTCGACTTCAAGAAAGTCAGCCAGCACGCCGGCCGGAGTGAAGCCGTGGCCCATCGAGTTCGACTGAAACAGCCGCTTCACTGATTCCGTGGAATAGCCATGTTCGTTAATGACGGATTCCAGAGAACTCTTTTTGCCCAGAGCGGTGGCGTATTCGGCACGAAGAGTATCCAGGTTGCGCTTGCCTTCTTCTTCTTCCTTGCGCTTGCTTTCAATCAGGCCGCGTATCTCCTGAATACGCGTGCTCAACGCAGCGGCGGTTTGCGTGATTGTTTCAAACTCAAAAGCGATCTGCCCGCGCTTGCCACCAAAGCTTTCAATGTCAACCTGAGCGGCGGAAGCCTCGCGCTCCAACCGAAGGGCCTCACGCTCCAGCGCGGTCATGTGTTCTTCCGCCTGGATCACCTGATTCCGCACCTGCGAAGCCGAGGACATGGCTTCCATGACGTTCTGCCGGCGCGCTTCCTGCTGGCGCTCAAGGTCGGAGAGCGATGTTGCTGCGTCCCGCGAAGACTGCTGGGCTGACTGCCATTCATGCTGTGCTGCGGCAACCTCTGAAGCAGCGGATTCGGCAAAGCTGCGATTGGTCCGTACTTCCTCTACCAGAGAGAGCAACTGCGTCTGCGCCCGCTCCAGTTCGACATGGGCAGCGGCGGAACGCGCGTCCAATTCCGCGCAACGTTCCTGGTTCGCGCCGCGCCGCGAGTTAGCTCGTTCGGTTTCCACGGCCAGAGCATTCATGGTCTGGCTGTTGTGCGCGATCTCACTTTCAATCGAGTAGCCACGCTGCGTGCGCTCTGAGAACTCCGCTTCTTTGGC
>DATCAX010000497.1:0-4661 GCA_036512375.1 Candidatus Angelobacter sp.
GTAATATTGCGAGCAGTCTTTCCGCCATCTTCAGACAGCATTACGTTGAATGACAGGAAATAGACTCTGTTCTCATCGTTGGGAGCGACCATCAACTCGCTGAAGTAAAATCCGCGCGCCGCCAGGTTATGGTTGTTGCTGACCATCTTCCAGTGATCGCCCAGATCGTTGGTGTCGTAAAGGGTGCCCTTTTTATTCTCGATCAGCGCATAGATGTGGCGCGGATTGCTCGGCGCTGCACCCAGCCCGATGCGGCCTGTAGGATCCGTCGGCAGACCTTCGGTCAGCTTCTTCCACGTATTGCCGCCATCGCTCGACCGGAAAATGCCGCCGCTGGTTCCGCCGGAATCGAGCGCCCAGGGATAACGCCGTACCCGCCACATTCCCGCAAACAGCACCATGGGATTGCCGGGGTCCATAATCAGTGAGCTTGCGCCCGTGTCCTCATCGATGAACAGGACTTTCTGCCAGTTCTTGCCGCCATCCGTGGTGCGGAAGACGCCGCGATCGGCGTTCGGTCCCCACGCATGGCCCAGCACTCCCACAAAAACTGTGTTTGGATCGCGCGGATCAATCGCAATATTCGAAATCTGTCCGGCATCGCGCAGCCCCATATGCTTCCATGTTGTGCCCGCGTCCGGGGAGAAAAAGACGCCCTTGCCCGTGATCACGTCATTGCGGATATTCTTCTCGCCTGTGCCAACCCAGATCAGGTTTGGGTTGGACGGCGCCAGCGCAATCGCACCGATAGACGCCGTGGATTCCTTCTCAAAGATCGCCTTCCAGGAAAGGCCGCCATCCTGCGTCATGAAAACGCCGCCGCCTGCCGCGCCCACGTAATACACGTTGGGCCTTCCGGGAATCCCGACGACAGATGTCACGCGCCCGCCGCCCACTGCCGGACCCAGGTTGCGGAACTTCACATTCTCCAGCGGATCTTTGGATTTATTGTCCTCCAGCTTGGTCGGCGCGGTTGATGTAGCGGTATTTTTGTCGGCGTCGCTCGACGTCTTCTTGTCTGAGCTGGGTTGCGGATTTGCGCTCCCACTCTTTTTAGAGCGGTCGCCTGTCTTGTTCTGTGCCACCAGAAGACTCGGCGCCACGAGCGCCAGGACCAATACAAAAATCAACTTGAATATTGTTTTCATTAGGAATACTCCTGCAGGTTGTAGGAAGGCTGACCGCGAATCATATCGCAAACAGAGGGTTGTTGTACAAACCCAGGCAGAGACAATGTTCGGGCCTTGGGAATGAAATGCTTCGATCTGGTTTCATTGTTGAGGTGAACCACACGTAACAAGGCATGACTTTAGCCGTACCGCGCAATATTTTCAAATTCGGGCTTTTTAGCTCCTGGAAGCTATTGCTCGACAATCGCCTTCCACTCCAGCTTGCCCCGCTCCAGAATCGCCGGCAGATCTTCCTGCAACAGGAAGCGCTGCTCGATAAGCTTCTGGGCCGCCTTCTCGAACTTGCTCATATAGTCCTCCTGCGAGGCATATCGTTCTGCAATCGACAGCCTCGGATCACCCGACTTCTTGCGCTCCTCTGCAGTTCTGGCCAGCGGAATCCACGATCCCAGAAAACTCACACGCTGTTCCGGGGCCCCGATGCTCGGATCGCGGAGGTTCCAACCGGTGTAGGTTACGAGCGGCGCCTGAAGTTCGGGCAGACGGACTCCGCCAAGGTCGTTGCCATCCACATCGCTTTGTGGAACAAGAGCGTTAAAAACGCCGCCAATCACAGGCGGCTCCACAACTTCCTTGCGCTCCGGGCTGACAGACCCTTTCTTGCCAAAATTGACGTCCACCACTCTGACCTGGAAGTTGAGCAGGTACGCCGTGCTTACTTCGTGCGGCGTATTGACTCCCGGAATCATGGGAAACCTCCATTGCGCCAAGGGTACAAGCGTCTTGTCCGCGATCCGGGGATAGACGCTGGCTGGAGGCTCCTTGCCGTCTCGTACCCACTGGTCCATGTCCATGATCAGCGCACGCCAGTACCACTGAATGGGATTTGGGTTCTGCCTCTGCTGCGTTGTGTAATCCGGGCTGCCGGGAACACTCTTTTGCGGCGGGAAGCCTCCGGAAAAATGCTGAAGGCCGGCCAGGAAGTAAACCCTGACGTTGGGCGACAAAGCTATGTCCTTGCGACCATCGGCGGTGGTATGAATCAGTGACGCGGCGCGTCCCCAGTATTCATAGGAAGTATTAGTGAAGAAGATCTTTGGCACCGAACCTGATTTGGCAGGAGCGTCCAGCAAACCGCCTTTATTGTTCGTGTTCGGATCGTCCTCGGGAAGGTCGGTAAAAGGGAATAGGTCAGTCGGGAAGAAGAGGCTCGACATGGGCTGGGCATCGCGCGAAGGCTGCGCAAACCGGTGATTGAAACTGCCCCGTCCCGCGCCCGCAACATGCGCGATCACGCCGTCCATCACCTGGCGGCCCTGCTCGTCGGCGTTGAAATCCTGGTAGATGAAGTGCCGCAGAAAGCGTCCGCTTTGCGAGATGCCAACCGCATAAACGCGTTTGATCGGGGCCGTGGCCTGCGGGTCGTATTTCAAATAAGAAAGAAAATCCCGTACGGCCGCCAGGCCAACACCCACCACCGCTGGGTCCTTGGCCGTGTATACCAACTCGTAAATCTTGCCGGGCAGAAAGCCGCTTTTCAGATGAATATAATGCGGATCAGCCGTGAGTTGGCCCTGCACTACGTGTGAGAAACTCCACTCAGAGCGGGGAATCATCTCCCTTTTTCCCGTCGGTGAATCGCGGACAGTGAGCTTGTTTCTTTCGCCCGCCGGATCATCCACCGGGTAGCTATTACCGCCATCAGGGCCAAGCAGGATGTGTCCCAGCGGCATGTCATCGCGCTTTTCCGCGGGTGTAAAGTCCGTACGCACCAGGCCATGAATTTCTTTTCCGCCTGCATCGTGGGCCACTGGCGCGGAGAGCCGCAAGTGCTCGCCCTGGCTCGAAAGATCAAACTCCCATCCGACCCAGGCTACCGTGTAGCCCTCGCGCATGAGAAAGCCATCGCCGAATTCGCCGTCGCGGCCATTCACGATGGAAAGAATTCCGCGACCGCCTCGGTTCGAAACCTCAAACAGCAAGGTCTGGTTTCCCTTAGCCGTGTCCTTGGGTTTCAGGAGATATAAGTCGGCGGAAAACTCGACCTCTCCATTGGCGTTGCGCGGCGCTTTGTCCAGATCCACAATCTGCCGGTTGTGCAGGTTTGCCGGGTCCACGGCGAAGCAAACGCGCCCAACGATTTTTTCATACCCCCCTGCACTACCAAATGGTTTGCCTTCCTGAATGTCGGTGCGCGACGTTATCTCCACCCGCACCACTCGCGCTTGCGACGTGGAGAAAAATACGGTAAAGAACAGTAGGACCGTTACGAACCTCGCTGGTACATGCATCGGCAGCCTCCGGAGGTGTTACAGTTTATATGATCGTGGATGGCCGCCGCCGCTGCAAATTGTTGCGTCTTGCGCAAATGCAATTACGAATCAGGCTGGTATTTCCAAAATTGATGAGGGAACGAATGAAAAAAATTCTGCCCGTGGCATTAGGTGCACTCCTGCTTTGCTCTGTCGCTCAGGCGCAGCAGCATGAAGCTGATCGCCTGCGGCACGCCGGAGAAGTCGTCATGGAAATCCTGAATATTCCGGACAACATCCCCAAATCGGTGCTGGACAAATCAGAATGCGTCATCGTGATTCCATCGGTGAAAAAACTTGCTGTCGGCATTGGCGGAAACTATGGCCGCGGCGCCATGACCTGCCGTGGCGGCCAAAGCTTTACCGGCGGATGGGGTCCACCCGCGATGGTAGCGCTGGAAGGCGGCAACATCGGCTTCCAACTCGGCGGACAGGCCACGGACTTTGTGCTACTTGTGGTCAACCCCAAAGGCATTGACTCAATTCTGAAGAGCAAGGTGAAACTCGGCGCAGATGCCGCCGCCGCTGCCGGACCCAAAGGACGCGATGCCCAGGCCGCAACCGATGTTCTCATGCATGCAGAAATTCTTACTTATTCGCGCTCACGGGGACTCTTTGCCGGGATCTCGCTTGATGGCTCAACCCTTCGTCCGGACAACAGTGCGACTGAAAAAGTCTATGGCAGAAAGGTTTCCGCCCGCGATGTTGTGATCGGACACAAAGTGGGCACGCCTGCCGCTGGGCGGCTCATGGTGAATACACTCCAGAAGGCTTCTCCTAGGAACTTGTCAGACCCCAAGTCGCTGCGGGAAGCCGGAGCGGAAAAGAAGTAAGCCCCGGCGTTTGTTAAACTCTCTCGCATGGCCCAGATCGCTTACCTTGAATGCACCAAATGCGGAGAACACATCAGCGGCGCGCAGCCGCAAACCATCTGCCCCAAAGACGGCGGCTCACTTTATGTGCGCTTTGATCTTGCAGCGCTGAAAGGAAAGTTCACGCCTGACTCTCTCCGCGGACGTCCCGCTACCATGTGGCGTTACCATGATGTCCTCCCCGGAGATGTGCCCGTAACTCTTGGAGAAGGATTTACTCCCATGCTGCCCAGCCGCGAGAATCCAAACGTCTATATAAAGGACGAGGGCCTCAACCCTACCGGCTCATTCAAGGCGCGCGGTCTCTGTGCCGCCGTCACCATGGCGCGTCAATATGGACTCAAAAA
>DATCAX010000498.1:0-2840 GCA_036512375.1 Candidatus Angelobacter sp.
GCTACGAACTTATCAACGTGTGAATATTCAGGACCGTTGTAGCCGACGGAAAAGCCGGAAACGCGCCCGTCCAAAAGCGTAAAAGTGATTTGATTGATTCCGGCGAATGTCTCCTTTGATTTGTATCTGTCAGGTCTGATGAGAAAGCCGGACACTCCAAATTGGCTGGGCGGTCTGGCTAAGCTGGCACCGACTTCCGCGTCTTCTTCGCTGCCGGGAAATAATGCCAGGACTTCCTTCGGCGTCATCCCCAGTTTCAAACCTTTTATGTCAGGGACTCCCGCCAGAGTGAGTTGGCAAGTCGGTTTATCCTGTCCGCTCGCGTTACTTGCCTGAGCGGGAGATTGCTCCGGAGTAGAAGCGATGTTCGTGAGCGACTGCGAACCCGCCGATCGATACGAGCTGCAAGCAACAGATAGTGCGATCAGAAAAAACATTATCGAAAGAAATAGTTTCATGACGGCCATGATGCCATGATCAGAAGGTCAGTGCCACCCGCGTGAGCGGGTGGGGACACACTCATTCGGCGTCGATTGAGTTGCGGCTCCGCCGCCGCACATGGCGGTAAGCCTCCGGCTTACCGTCGGACCTTCCCAAAATATTCAGGAGGCTCCGCCTCCGTTGTAGACGAGCATGCAATGAAATAGTTTTTGCAACGGGTTGGAGGCGTAGCCTCGGTGGAAGAGAGGAGGCCTGGCCGGAAAGCCGGAGGCTTTTCCGCTATGTGCTGCGGCAAAGCCGCGAATTCTTACGCACGTCCATCAAACACAAAACCGCCAGCGCGGTTTGAACTCGCGCTGGCGGAGATCACTGACTTCCGACTTCTGACCTCTGCTTTTCTAACTCCGCGGCGGAAAGACGCCCTGCTGCGCGATGATGAAATAAACAGTCAGAAAAGGCATCATGTTGTTGTGCGGGAAGCTGCTTCCGGTTACCGACACAGCGTTGAATTCCATGGTGGTATCCGACTGTGGGCGATAGGGGTTCAGGCCCTGGGCGCGGCCGAGTACTACCGAGGGACTGGGCCCGGGGACGTCCGAGAGATCGTCGGTATATGCAGTCACGAAGTGGTTGTGAATCGGCATCTCTGAGGTGAGCAAAGTGACCGTTGAGCTTCCACCCGCCTGGCCGAGGAAATACTCTGAAAGGCCCGCTCCCTGACCCTGACCGACCGGCGTCGAGCCCTCAAGATTTGGCAAGCCGAAGGTTGATTTTCCGTCGCCGCCATAAAAAGTCCCCAGCAGCGAGAAGAGCGCCGTGTTCTGCGAGATTGGCAAGAGCTGCCCATCGCAAGACGCCCAACCTTTCGGCGCAAAGTTTCCAGCGAACATTCTGATTTCAGCTACAAATGGATCTGACATTATCGTGCCTCCTTAGCTTTGCGTCGGGAAAACTCCGAAGAGCGAGATGATGAATGTAATGCACAGGTACGGCTGTATGTTGTCGTGCGGCTGACTACCGCCCGCAGCCGAGAGCATGTTCGAGTTTAGATTCACTGCCGGCTGCTGCGGCTGGGTGTAGAGATTGCCAGTCGGCAAAAGAGCGAACAACGCATTCTGCGGTTGCGCCGATTGGCCGGCGTCCGAGCTCGCCACGAAAGAATGGGTGTGAAGCGGGATCTGGTTCGTGGTCAGCGTAACGCTCTCCACGCCCGCTTTCTCGCCGATGACATAGTTCTGCGAAATTCCCGGGCCCTGGCCCATGTGCACCGGCGCGCGTCCCTGCAAATCAGGAAGATTAAAGGTCTGCTGGCCGTCACCGCCGTACGTCGTGCCGATCAAGTTAAAGAGCGTGTCGTTTTCGGATATGGCTAAGGTCGCTCCGTTGCACATAGCCCAACCCGCCGGAGCAAAGCTGCCACCAAACATTCTTATTTCACCGACATAAGGTTCTCCCATGATTCGTCTCCTTCTTAGTTTCGCGACGGGAAAATGCCCTGAAGGGCAATAACAAAACACAGTACCAGAAACGGCTGCCGGTCCTCATGCGGCTGGCTGCCACCAACATTGGTTATGGCCTGTGGTGCGAACGTCGTGCTGGCGGTAGCGCGGTACGGGTTGACGTTGGAGTTCGCGGGATAATTGCTGGTGGGTACGTTTGTATTCGTGTTGTCCGCGACATTGCTGGCGCTCGCGATGTGATTGTGCGCCGGCAGCTCGGACGTTATAAGAGTATGAGACTCTTCCCCGCCTTTCTGTCCCAGAACGAGTCCGCCACCCACATAAGTCGGTATCCGGCCGCGGAAGTCGGGCAGTCCAAAGTTAACGCGCCCGTCGCCGCCGTACGTAGTGCCGAGGATTGAGAAGAGCGCCTGATTCTGGTTGATGGGCAGGAGCTGACCGTTGCACTGCGCCCATCCCTTTGGTGCAAAGTTGAAAGAAACGATCTTGATTTCGCCCAAGAATGGTGTAGACATGTTTCTTACTCCCAGAGTAAAGTTTTGAAAAGTCGCCCCCGGGCCGACAATATCGCCCCGGACTAAAACGCATGCGTGGGATACCCGCAAAAAATCGGAAAAGATCTGACCCGCTCGCGCCGTGGGAATGCTGAGGGGGATATTCCGCCCTTGGATCGCCTTGCAAAGAACCTGACAAGCTGTCTCTAAAACTGAAGCGGCGGGGATTTTAACCGCAACTCTCGGAAATTACAAGCAAGAAATTTGACTAGCAGAGGAAAGCAGATTTTGAATGAATTCAGTACAACCTGCGCCCAGCGAGTGGGACCAGCAGTCAACTTGCGGCAGATCGGCGACCTGTCCATTAATGATGTAGTCGATTGCGATCGGTATCGTTCCCCATGCGAGGAGCCATCCTAACCCACCCGCTAACGCGGGTGGTACT
>DATCAX010000499.1:0-2717 GCA_036512375.1 Candidatus Angelobacter sp.
AGAAAAAGGCACGATTCACAGTGAGCCAGTCGATCTGGGCGGCAAAGTGCTGGTTGAAAATGGCCGCGTCATAGTCCCAATGGATGCCGCACTGCCGATGTTGAGCCGCCTGCTGAATACCACCGTCGACTTCCATCAGCCTGCAAGGCGCATCTTTGTTGGCAATACATTCACCCGGTTTACTGCTGAATACAAAAACGGAGACCAGCCTTCACTTGTGTTGAATTTCAGCCAGCCGGTGGAGAAGGTATGGGCAAACCAGGAAGAAAAACGCGGTTTTTTGACCCATACCGACAAAACATCTTTGAGCTTTGGAAAAGACCCAGTCGTTTCCGATCTCAAGACACAACAATATGGCGATGGCGCAATTCAATCGCTGTCTTTCTCCGAAGAGAACGGAACCGCCCTGCTTACCGTAACCGGAAACAAGCCTTTGCAGGTCATCCACAGTGACGATGGCAAGACCATAACGCTGCAACCGCAAGCGCCTGAGGTTTCCACTACGCCGCCTGCGCAGTCCGGCTTGCCGGCTGCAGCAGAAGGCCAGAAACGAACGCCCGAGTTCTTTGTGATGATCGACCCCAGCCATGGCGGTAACGACAAAGGCGCAAGCTTTGGCGAGAAGCTGGTGGAAAAAGATATTACACTTCGCCTGGCGCGCGCATTGCGTAAAGAACTGGAAGATCGCGGGATTGCAGCGCGATTGTTGCGGGAGTCGGATATTGACCTGAGCCTGGACCGTCGCGCTGAAATCACGAATGAGCAACATGCGGGCATCTATGTGGCGCTGCACGCCGGCCGTCCGGGAAAAGGAGTAAGGGTCTATGCTGCGCTTCTGACCGATCCGCAGCAGCCTTTGGCCGGACGCTTTCTACCGTGGGAGAGCGCGCAATCAGGAGCTCTTAGTCGCAGCCAGACGGTGGCCCGCGCCGTGTCGGATGAACTACGAAAGAAGGCGATGGTTGTCGCGAGCCTGGGCATGCCGGTACGCCCATTGAATAACATCGCATCGCCCGCAATTGCCGTGGAACTGGCGCCTGTCGAAGACGACCCGGAGTCTTTGGAAAGCCAGAGACGGCAAAACAACGTTGCGACAGCCATAGCGTTGGGCATCGCTCAGGTCCGCAGTCAGATGGGAGTCCATCCGTGATTCCACGTCACTTTCAGATCACCGTCGCGCTGGTGCTGCTGGCAATCCTGGTCAGCGGACTGGTCATCATCCGCATTACCCATAAGGAAGAGACCATGACGCTGCAGGCAGCAGAAGCCGCGCCGGTTGCACCGATAGTTGGAGGGAAGCTCGAACATATCCAATTGCTGCTGGCCTATGATGAAGATCAGGCGCTACGCTGGCGTCCGGCAGACGTCTTTCTGCCGGCCGACCGAAACTTGCGCGCCCGAGAAACGTTGCGTTCTGTGCTGGCCCAATATCTGCAAATGCCTTCCCCTCATCCACTGGCGAAAGGCACAAACATCAAGGATGTATATTTCATCAGCGACGATACGATGGTCGTGGACACTACAGCCCCATTTGCCGACGGCCATCCTTCAGGTATCCTGCTGGAAGAATTGACGCTGGCTTCTCTTATCGAAACGCTCACGGCAAACGTTCCCGGTATTACCAGGATCAAATTTCTGGTCGATGGCAAGGAACGAGAAACTCTGGCTGGCCATGCCGATCTTATGTCCTTCTACCAGACCGCTGCCGTGCACGAACTGGCCAAGGAGTTTGAATAACCATGGCGCCGGTGATTGGAGTTTTTGACTCAGGGTTCGGAGGCCTGACCGTACTGCGGGAATTGCGTAGCGTACTGCCGGCGGCAAACTACCTCTATTTCGGCGATACCGCGCATCTTCCTTATGGCGCCAAATCAGTTCGCACCGTGGCCAAATACGCTATCTCCGCCGCGCATTTTCTTGAGGAACACGGAATTGAAATGCTGGTTGTCGCCTGCAACACGGCCACCGCTCTGGCGTTGGATGAGATTCGGGCCACCGTGCGGGTGCCGGTGGTGGGCGTAATCGAACCGGGCGCTCAACGTGCCGCAGCAATCTCACAAACAAAAAATGTGGTTGTGGCGGCCACTGAGGCCACTGTCGCTAGCCATGCGTATCAGCGCGCTCTTCAACAACAGGGGTTACAAGCCACGGAGAAGGCCTGCCCATTGTTTGTGCCGCTGGTGGAAGAGGGATGGGTGGAGCATCGGGTAACGGAAGAAGTAGCTCATATTTATATGGACGAAGTCTTTCAGGATGCCGCGCGCGAAGCTGACGTCCTGTTGCTGGGATGTACGCATTACCCGTTGCTTCGTCCGCTTCTGCGCCGAGTGGTGCCTTCGAGCGTGGAGATTGTGGATTCAGCGGAATCCACCGCTGCCAAGGTGGTAGAGATGCTGGGCGCGAACCGCGCACAAGGCACGCCCGGTGATTTGCGCTGTTACGCGACTGATTCGGTAGAAAAGTTTCGACGGCTGGGGAGTAAATTCCTGGGCTGCCCAATTGCGAAGATTGAGTTGGTAGACATTGAAAAATAATAAAGACATGTTTTTTCGCTCAGACAACCGTACTCCGGAGCAGATGCGCCCGGTGAACATCATTCCCGAATTCATCTCCACAGCCGAAGGCTCCGCTTTGATTGAAGTCGGCAACACACGCGTGATCTGTACGGCATCCATTGAGGAAAGCGTGCCGGGCTTCATGAAAGGCTCGGGCAAAGG
>DATCAX010000500.1:0-4916 GCA_036512375.1 Candidatus Angelobacter sp.
AATAAAGGATAGCGCAAGTGGTAAAAAACTCCCATAAACAGAACGTAATCGAATTGACCGGGAATCGAATCCACGTCATAGACGGAGCACTTGGCAAATTCGATGTCGAGCCCCAGGATCTGGGACGCAAAGCGTGCCTGATCAAGGTAGCGGTCATCCACGTCAACGCCCAGAACGCGGCTGGCGCCTCTCTTTTTTAATTCAATGGAGTGGAAACCGCCATTGCAGCCGATATCCAGCACACTGGCGCCGGATAAATCGGCTGGCAGAGCGGGAGCGATGTGTTTCCACTTTACGTTGGGAAAATCGCCTAGAAAATGATGAGGCGCGGTCCAGACCCCATTCAGGTTGATGTTGTGGAACCAGTCACCCTTTTCCGCGATACGGCGTGTGAGCTCCTGATGGCCGTCCACGATCTGAGTATCATCGACTCCAATCAGGCTCGTGCGCGGTGTCACCATGGTTTACGACCGATCTCGGCTGCTTTATAGCTGACAAAAGGGATTAGACTCGGTACGAGGAACTTGGGATGTCCTTTAAATGCGGATACATGGCGCAAAGAAGCGCCCCCTTATCCAAACAGGTTTGAACTCTCTGTGATTAAAAAAAGGGGAGCAGAGCTGTTCGATGTTTCCAGCCCCCTCCCACGATACTGAACTCAAACTTTTTGGCCAATCGTGACGCGTGCCCTGCAGCTCGCTAGACAGTCCTGCGTCCCGTGACCAGATTAATAACGGCGACAACCAAAGCGATCACGAGCAAAAGATGGATCAGACCGCCGGCCACATGGAACCCCCAGCCCAGAAGCCAAAGGATGATGAGGATTGCAAAAATCGTCCAAAGCATAGATACCCCTTCAAATGAGAAGACTCATCAACAACCACCCAAGGTGAGAAGCGGCTTATCCAGGTGGAGTTGTCTCTGGAAGGTGCGTTTTCCGGGAAAGCAGGCTTCAGCGCGACCATGCCGAAGTTGTTTGGATGCACACTTCGAGGCGCGTTCGCCTGATCAGGGCAAGAATTTTTCCGGTCTCGTGACCACCGCGACCTTCTGAATTACTTCATTACAGACGGGATGGGCATGGGCGCAGAGTCCCAGTGCGCTATTCCGTATTCTTTTAGCTTGCGATATAAGGTGGTTTTGCCGATGCCAAGGGCCCGCGCCGTCATTAGCTTGTCGCCATTAAGCTGCTGTAAGGCTTCCAGGATAGCCTGCTTTTCCAATTCAGCCAGCGGGAGGATCCTGGCCTGCTTGCCGGGAACCACGGCTCGCAGTGCAGCCGTCCGTATATGAGGAGGAAAATCAGCGGTTTGCAGCACTGGCCCCGGACTCATGGCTATCGCTCGTTCCAGACAATTCTCCAGTTCGCGGACATTGCCGGGCCACTCATAGAATTGGAGCATCTTCACGGCCTCAGGGTTGATGGAGTACTGGATCTGCCGGGTCCGGCCAGCTTGCTCCAGGAAGTGCTCGGCCAGCGGACGAATATCTTCTTTACGCTCGCGCAACGGCGGCAAACGGAGACTGACCACGTTGAGGCGGAAGAACAGATCACGGCGAAAGGTTCCCTGCTGAACCGCCGTCTCCAAGTCTCTGCTGGTCGCCGCGATGATACGCACATCGACCGGGATGGGTTTGCCACTGCCCTGTGCGTGAAACTCTTTTTCCTGCAAGGCCCGAATCAGCTTTCCCTGTACATCCAGGGGCATTTCTCCGATTTCATCCAGGAAGACGGTACCGCTGCTGGCCAGGGCAAACAATCCGTCCCTTGACCTGGCCGAACCATTGGCAGACTTGATCGGGCCAAACAGTTCATTTTCTAAAGCGCCGGGACCTGTCGCCGCGCAATCGACCAGCAAGAAAGGACGCTCGCTGAAAGGTCCATTGCTATGAATGGCGCGGGCCATCGTTTCTTTGCCCGTGCCACTCTCACCCTGGACCAGAACCGGGTGTTTGCTGCTTGCCACTTTGGTAACAATGCGATACAGCTTCTGCATTTCGGGGGACTGTCCCAGCATGCCGTTATCGCCTGGGTTCGCCTGCAAATGTTCACGGGAGATACGGTCTTCAAGCGAATTCCGCAGACGTCCTGCTGCGCGAGTCAGGAGCGCTTTCAGCTCTTCGCCCTTGAACGGCTTGCGGATGAAGTCGCAAGCACCGCTCTTCATGGCGGTGACCACGGAATCAACAGTGGCCTGTCCGCTGACCATAATGATTTCGGTCTGGGGATGAATTTCCTTGAACTTCGCCAGCAGGTCGACTCCGTCCTGGGCCGATTGGCGAACGTCGAGGAGAACCACATCAACCGGCTGCAGTTCCATCTGGCGAAGCGCCGCGCGGGTATTTTCCGCGGTATAAACCTTGAATCCCATGCCGCCGGCAACTTCCTTGGACAAGTCCCTTACCCAGCGGTCTGCATCCACAATCAGCAGAAATAATGACTCGGCAGGAGAAGCTTCTTCCCGTGAGATGGCCCGCACCGCAGTCGACATAGGTTCCCTTTCCGCTACTCTGGAAGCCATACACTCTTTCCTTGGCCCGAAGGGGCGTGACTTCCCGGATCACAGCGGCGAAAAGCACCTGAGCCTGGACGCTGCGCCCAGACAGGCTTGCAATTGTGTTGTGCACTTAAATAAACAAAGTGAGTGGGCCCGCCGCTAACGGTGTCCGCTTTACAAAGTTAAATACAGTTCGAAAGTTAAACGAGGAGTCACGCTTTTTTACGCTTTAACTTAAAAATTTCCAATTTCAGAACAAGATCGCCGTAATTCCGGGAGACAAGAGGACACTGTCCTTTTGCCTGCGAAGACCCTGTTACTCAAGAACTACGCTGGCTTGACTTAAGCGGAAGCCACGCGATACCTTCGCGGAAAGCCTTTCCAACCGCGGCAGGGAGAAATCAGTGCCTTTTCAACGAATGATCACGCTCACGACTGACTTCGGTTTGACGGAGCATTATGTTGGTGCAATGAAAGGGGTTATTTACAGCGTCAATCCAATAGCCCAGGTAGTGGATATCACCAACGCCGTACAGTCATTTGACGTTCTGGACGGCGCCCTTGCGGTCTCTCAGGCATACGACTGCTTCCCCAAGGACACAGTACATGTTGTCGTGGTGGACCCCGGCGTGGGAGGGCCGCGCAGACCAATAATCGCAACGGTGGGTCAATACGTATTTGTCGCGCCCGATAACGGCGTGCTGTCCCTGGTCTATGAGCGTGAAGAACGAGTGAGCGTCCGACACGTGACTTCAGAACACTATTTCCATCACCCGGTCAGCAATACCTTTCACGGCCGCGATATTTTTGCGCCCGTAGCGGCCTACCTGAGCAAAGGTGTCGATCAGGCCAAGTTCGGAGAAGAGATCACCGATTACGTGCGGTTTCTGGCGCCCAAGCCAAAAGCGACCGCTGAAAATGCATGGAAAGGGATCGTGCTCAAGACGGACAAATTCGGCAACCTCATTACAAATATCTCTGCAAAAGATATTCCGCAGATTTTTGACGGCTCGTCCCAGTCATTCAAGATCACAGTGGGCAAAACCGAGGTGACGAAGCTTGTTTCCACCTACGGAGAAGGCGCGCCGGGAGAGTTGGTGGCTCTTTTAGGGAGCACTGGCTTTCTGGAGATTTCCGCAAATAAAGGAACGGCGTCGCGCGTAGCAGGCGCGGACAAAGGCAGCGACGTTACGGTGACAATTGCGTAGTGGGTCAGTTCCCATTTAGCTCGTGATCCGGAAACTAACGTTAACGGACCGCATGAGCATTTCCTCAAGCATGTTGGCAGAGAGAAGGAAGGCGGGAGAGAATGGCGGAAAACAAAACCAAGCCTACCAAATTAAGTGTGTCGGCATTTATTGAAGCCCTCGCGGACCCAACCAGACGCGCAGACGCCAAGGCGCTGGTGAAATTGATGCAAAGCGCGACGGGCGAAAAGCCGAAGATGTGGGGACCCGCCATCATAGGCTTCGGCAGCTACCACTATAAATATGACAGCGGGCGAGAGGGCGATATGCCGCTTATCAGTTTTTCGCCGCGCAAGGCCGCAACTGTTCTGTATAACATGACCGGATTCAGTGGCTCTGAGGCACTGCGAGCCAAACTCGGCAAACACGCGACTGCCAAAGGCTGTCTCCACATCAAGAAGCTCGCTGAGGTAGACCAGAAAGTATTGCAGACTCTGGTCGTCAAATCCGTCGGCGCCATGCGAGCCCGGTATCCAGGCTAAAGGAGCAAGAAACACCTGCGGATTTTCATCGTACTTCGGCCGCCCGGAAGCGACAGGTATCAGTGCTGCTCTATACTGGCAGAATAGTCAGTTGTCTATGCTCAACACCAGATGCGCGAACTTTTAAGATTTCTGTGGAACTCAACTCGTGGACATCGCTTTGCTCCGTGGCGCAGCCCCTATCTGCGCTGGCGCATGGAAACCTATTCCGGCCTGAAGATGGACAAGATCGGCTTTGTGGAGTTCTGGGGATTCATGGTCCGAGAAAGAAAACAGCTGCGCCGCTTCCTGAAGTGGACCGCCGAGATGGATAACTACGCTCGTCCGAAGCCGAAGAATCCGTAGGGTGATTTGGCCGCGAATTGCGCGAATAAACACGAATCAATTGGATTGGTTTGATTCGCTTAGATTCGCGGCTTAGTTTTCTTCTCAGCCAACTTCCAGATGATAGGGCTCCCTCGCTTCGCTTCGGGATTTCAAAAACAAAAACTAGATATCGTACTTCTTCAGCAAATGCCGAAACGAGCGATACGAAACTTTCAGCAACTCAGCGGCACGGATCTGCACACCACCAGACTGTTGCAGGGCTGATTCGATCAGCGAGCGCTCCACGCCGGCAACATACTTTTCAAAATCAATTCCATCTGTCGGCACATCTGGACTGCTGTTGCCGTTGCTGGAAGCGGCGG
>DATCAX010000501.1:0-4889 GCA_036512375.1 Candidatus Angelobacter sp.
GCTCACGGAAGGTCAGGTTCACAATGTCATGGAAGACCAGCACCTGGCCATCGCAATCGGGGCCGGCACCAATGCCAATCGTCGGCGCACTGATCTCGCGGGTAATCATCGCGGCAACTTCGCGCGGCACGCCTTCCAACACAATCGAAAACACGCCCGCTTTGTCCAATGCAATGGCGTCTTTCACCAGCCGCTCAATGCCGGAAAAATCCTTGCCTTGAACTTTATAGCCGCCCATCTTATGCAGCGACTGCGGCGTTAACCCAATGTGTCCCATGACCGGGACTTCAGCGTCGAGCACGCGCTTCACCAGGTCTGCGCGCTGCGCGCCGCCTTCCAGTTTTACCGCCTCCGCGCCGGCCTCCTTCACAAAGCGCAGAGCATTGTGCACGCCGTCTTTTTCGTCTTCGTGGTACGCCCCAAAAGGCATGTCGGCAATCAACATGGCTGACTTCACCGCGCGACGCACGGCCCGCGTGTGATGCAGCATTTCTTCCATGGTTACGGGCAGCGTGTTGTCATAGCCCAAAACCACCTGGGCCAGTGAGTCGCCCACCAGGATCATGTCGATCCCAGCCTCATCCACCAGCCGCGCCGTGGCGTAGTCATACGCCGTGAGGCAGGTGATGGGCTCATGCCGCTGCTTCTTGTCCTGGATTGTAGTGGTGGTAATTTTCGGTCGGATGGTCGGTTGAGCGCCGTGAGGCTGCCCTCCGTTGAACGAAGTGATGCTCATTTTGCCTCCAGTGCAGTTCGGGAACTCCCGATACCGCCTGTTGCTCACATTTAGGATGCGAACGGGAATATTGTAGTCGCAGGGAATTGTCTTGGCTATCGAAAGTGCGAAATCGCTGCCTTACAGGGTATTCAGCTTTTGGAACCAGGTGGGATCTTCAATTCACACTTTTTGGCAATTTCGGCGATTTTTGGCAATTCTCTCGCCCGCTCCCCCCTGCCTTGGTATCCCACCCCATCCCAGGTCATCCCAGATTGGCGTAGGTTTGAGAGAAGTGACCCAGATCATCCCAGTTTGGCGTAGACTTCAGCGATCAGGCCTCAATTGGCGTAGGGTTGACGTCCCCTTTGTTTTGGGTTTTCCGGCTAATTGCCAGTTGCTAATTGCTAGCTGCTCTTTGTCAATGATCATTGCTTTCCACACCCTTGGGCGCTGCCAATACTATAGCTTTTTTCTTCGCCCGAATCAATTGCGAATCAGGACATGTCCATGCCAGATTTTCCCGCGAAACCGTTTGTTTTCGCGCACCGCTTTCCTCACTGTCACCACGAGCGAAGCCCGGCCAAAACCGTATTTCCTTGTGGGTCACGGGCGCGCAGTCGAAAGTGCCCCGGCCCATCTGTCTCCCGCCGTGCCGAGTCAAGGATCTCTCTCCAAATGCCTTTCTCACCCCTGATGCACCCATCCCACTGAACAGCAAATGGCCGCCCACTCTAGTTCTGAGGAATAGAAAAATGAGGCGGGAAGGGGCACTATTTGCGCCTTGGAAAGCGAGTAGAATTTGACAAGTCCACTGCTCAGCATTTTGAGGGATGGAAGATATGCCTCTACGCGACTATGTCTACATTGACAAGAAACGCCTGAACTCTTATGAGAACCAGATTGGTTCTCCGGTGACCTATGACAAAGTTCCGATATGGAAGCTCATGTTCAGTGTGGCCGGCCCAACTGTCCAAGGCGAGCAACGGCGAGACGGTCGCCAACGGACAGACGAAGAAAAGATAACTCTGCTCTTGGAATATCTGCAACACAAGAAAGAGCTGGGGAATGGGAGAGTTAGCGGCCAACACTATTACAGCCATGCCCAACCTGTTTTCAGATTTGAAAAATGCAGGGCTGTGAAAATTGAGATTCCCATCGACAATAAGGGCCAGGGGGAAAGCCGCCTGATCGTGCTGTGGCTTTCTGCCACTCCAGCCGGACCTGATCCTGAGAATGGAGAATCTCGGCTCTTTCTCATGCAAAATGATGGGCAAAGTGACGACACGAAGGGCTACAGCGCAGGGTCCGCATATAGCACCTTGCAGGCCCTATACGATGAGGATCTCAGGCCGTTTGTCGTCGGCAGGAAGGATTATCGTCAACAGCGAACACAGCAGATAGTGAAAGATCTGTTCAAAAGGGACAGAATGAGAGCTTTCACATCGCCGAGCCCGCTGGATCGCTTGCGTGGCCGCGAGCTAGATGGCCCTGAAGCAATCGCTTCGGAGGCGGACCGGCTCATTGACCGTGACCCCAGGTTGCTCGATCCAACCGCCGACGGGTTACGGGCGGAATTCGCACTGAATCCGGTCGCCGTGTTGCAGAAGCTGGGTGCCCGTAATGCGGTTCCCTACGAGATCGAAACCCTCTATCGCATCCGCAATATTCACATCGAGAGAGGCGAAGCCCCGATCACCGTGACGTTGGCCTATCCGGTCTTCATCGCCCCATAGTGGCGCATGGGAAAATACGGACAGCCTGAACTGCGCGATTATTCCGCGCCCATTCAGAACAGTGTGAACTGGTTGTTCTGCGAAGAGTGCCGTGGGCCTATTCCACCAAGTAACACATTCCGCGGTCTAGCGGAGCCACTGTAGCCAGAGGGGCGGACAGACGATCTTCGTAAGCGCCGTTATTTTTCTTCGAACGTCCAGCCGAACGGAGCTTGATACACGTGGCGGCCGTTCTCAACTAGAATGAACGCGGATACGCAACCCTCAGGGAATTGCGCTCTTTTTGCTATGTCGATTGAACCAAAGGAACGTTCACATTGACGTCCGATCCGACCGCCGTTCTTATGCAAATAACCTGAAGTGGAATAAGTTACTCTAATGGTCATTAGTTGCCTCTTAGTGATTTTATCTGACATACGCACCACTTTGGAGAAAAGAAACAAAGCTGCCTGACAAGAAACGTGGACGGCTTTAGAAAAAGAAAAACGCTTTTGTTTATCTCTGTGCTTCCTACTCGAATGGACAACGCATGAGCACGATGCTGGAGCCGTCGCGCTGGCTACCATTGCCGGCATTCTCCTGGCGAGTCAGGCCCAATTAACAACTGGAGGAAGTGGGCCATTCGACGACCGCTAAGATTAAAGCTGGGATCACGCTGGCAGAAAAAATTCTGGACGCAGCAGAAAAACACATCGTCAACCAAGCAAAAGCTGCTGAAGCTACCTCAGTGGAAACATTTAAAGGATTGGAAAAGTAGAGCAATGAGTGTAGAAAAAGCGAGAAACACTATCCGCGCTGATATTTCGCAGCATTGCGCCATTAAGATGGCGTTCGAGCAAATCTTCGGGAATAAGGCGTGGCTTGATTTAAAGGAATGCACTTCAATTGCAATCTGGAAGAAATACACAACCAAGCTTTTGCGCGCGATACGACTCGCCGTCGAAGAAACGATTCAAATTCGGGATGACGCATGGTTCACAGAAATTTGTGAACACATTGAACACGGCTTGCAAATCACTACGAACGCAAAGTTGATTGACGAGCTGCTTTCTGGTCTCTCGGCTACCCTAATACGGGTCGTATTTTTGCAAATTGGCGGCGTCCCGAATCGGAGGCAAGATCGGAAGGTCACTCTGGCTCGTGACAACTGGCGCTTGGATGACTTCCGGACGGTTCAGTACGTTCAAAGCAACAGGCAATTGGAGAGGCTGTTCTGGAGTAAGCAGCAAAAAGCATTGGGCTTCGAAAAACAAATGAGGCTCCGGGACCGCCATCGAGCGTCCAAGAGTAAAATCCCGTATTCAAAATGGTGCACCGAGCATGCAGGATGCGGGTAAGTTAATTAGAGATCTGTTGGGATACACTGCGCTGCAGTCCCTTGAAACGCACCAGCCCCGGTGGGGCGAACGAGCCTAGCCCAGGTGCGGAAGCCCTGGGAAAATTGTGTGTAACATGACAAGCCCCGGAGGGCGCGACACATGTCCCACAGTTACGCACAAAACCATATCCACCTCGTCTTCAGCACCAAGAATCGCGAGAAGATCCTGGCTAGGGATTTTCTACCCCGTCTGTGGGCATATACGGCGACCGTCTGCAAAAATCATGATCTGTTGACCTTTGCCGTCGGCGGTATGGAAGACCACATGCATCTCCTTTTCCGGCTGCCTCCGACTATGCCGCTGGCCAATGCCGTGACTCTTATGAAATCCAATTCCTCAAAATAGATCGGGGAACAAGGTAAGAACTTTGCGTGGCAGGAAGGCTATGGGGCTTTTAGCGTGAGTTCTTCCAATATCGCTACCGTGATCAAGTACATTGATAATCAGGAAGCACATCACCGCAAGATCAGCTTTGAAGACGAGTTCGTCACTCTATTGAAGAAGCACAAAATACCGTTTGATCCGAAATATGTATTCGGTTAGTGTCGCCGCCTACGGGGCTCGCATCGGTTTTACGCAAACGTTACCCAGGGCTTCCGCACCTGGGCTAGGATCGTTCGCGCTCTCCGGCGCTGGAGTGTCGAACCGTAGGTGGCACGCTCCAGCCTCTCAGATGAGGTGTTCGCCTGCCT
This sequence comes from Candidatus Angelobacter sp., assembly GCA_036512375.1. GTDB lineage: Bacteria > Acidobacteriota > Terriglobia > Terriglobales > Acidobacteriaceae > Angelobacter. Next base: position 4,523 of record DATCAX010000501.1, read on the forward strand.
GCTAATTCATTTCGGCGGAGATCCTGTTGCAAGTTTTTGAACATCGCGAACGCATCCCTCGCGCTGGATGGCGTCGCCATGGCTTTTTTCCTCAAATGCTAATTTCGGTGAAGGGAGTTCGGAGGGGCGCGCTTAAAAATCTGCTGAGGCTCATTACGCTTGAAATATCAATCCGCGTTCATCCGCGCAAATCCGCGGTAAGAAACCTAAACCCCCGCCGCCCCCGTCGACCCCAGCGGCAAAAAATACTGTGTCCCCCGGATAGGCTCACTCACGCGACGGAGCAACTCTTGCAGGTCAGTATGGCGCTCGACGAAATCAATGTCGTTGGTATTCACCACCAGCAACGTTGCTTCGCCCGAGCGGG
>DATCAX010000502.1:0-4305 GCA_036512375.1 Candidatus Angelobacter sp.
GAAACCTCTCCAGCCACCTGGCGCGTCTGGAAGAGGAGCGTTACGTTTTGGTGGCGAAGACGTTCAAGGGAAAGTATCCGCTGACCGTATGCAGCCTGACAGAGAAAGGCCGCAAAGCGTTTGAGGAATATGCGCGCATCATGCGCGCCGCCACCCAAGGCCCCGCGCAAAAAAATTATTGATATTCTCCGGAGCAGGTTCGGGAATTCCCTGACCTGCTTAGGCTGCGTGCAGCTTAGGCTATAGTGAAATCACCGTGCGCAAGGCATTTGTCATCTATAACCCGGCATCAGGGCGCAGACGCAAGAAGCGCAAGCAGGACATCGCGCGCGTGGAGGAAGTTCTAAGGGCAGCGGGCGTCCAGGTTGAGACTTGCGCTACAACGCATATTGGCAGCGCGATCCAACAGGTGCAGGAAGCAACGGGCAGAGGTTTTGACACCATAGTCGCGTGCGGAGGCGATGGCACGGCCAACGAGGCGCTCAACGGCATCATGCACGCGGGAGCGGACGTGGTGTTGGGTCTGGTGCCGCTGGGCAGCGGCAATTTACTGGCTTCAGACCTGAAACTTCCTTCCGATCCGGTGGAGGCGGCGAAAAAACTTCTGACCTACAAGCCGCGTGAGTTTCGTCCTGGCCTGGTGCTTTCGCAGGGAGAAAATGGCCCGGAGAAGCGTTATTTTCTGGTCGCCGCCGGCGTGGGATCAGACGCCGAGTTGATGTATCGCACAGAAGTGGAAGCGAAAGAACGCTGGGGACGGAACGCATATTTTCTTGAAATGGCTCGCATGGCGCTGCGCCGCCGTTATCCCATGTTCCAGTGTGAGTGGGAAGACGAACAAGGAAACCGCCAGCACGGCGCAGCCATGCTCGCAATGTGCGTGCGTGCGGGCAAGTTTCCCGGATTGCTAAGCCTGGTGAACCTGGGAACAAGTCTTCTGCGCCATGATTTTTGCCTGTTGCTGTTTCGCACCAACAAAATCCGGCGGTTCCTTTCATACTTTGCTGGCGTGGCCACGGGCCGCAACTGGAAGGTAGAGAGCGTGGATGCGATCCACACCAAGTGGTTTCGCTGCACGGCGATTCCGGGCATGCGCGCAGTGTATTCGCAAGCCGATGGCGAACTGCTGGGCTCGCTGCCGGCGGAGCTGACTATCGAAAGCAGGCCGGTAAAGCTATTAATGGAATGAAGGTCCGCGTTTAGCCGGCTGAAGATTCCAGGGGTTCCCAGTGCGCGATCACGCAGCCGTCCGGCTCAGCCACGGCTGAATAATTCACTTGAATTTTCCTGCCAGAGCGATGCCGCAGGGTGATTCTTCCGGTCTGCGCACCCTGGGCCACAAATTTCTGAAACAGCGAAGCGGTCATATGGGTTGAGCCATCGACAATGTCATCGATGCGAAGTTCCAGCAGCATGGCGCGGTCATAGCCGAGCAGTTCGCAGACAGGATCGGTGGCAAAGGTGTAGTTGCGATTGAGGTCAGCCACTACGACATACTTGCCGTCAGAGCCCGCGCCGTGGTGGGTGCGTGCATGCTGCATGGCTTCCATGCGCTTCAGAGTATCCAGCACAGGCTTTACACCACCGCGAGAATCCACGGCCAGGTCAACATAGGGATTTCCCAGCGAGCCGCTATGGTGCAGGACGAGAACACCGTTGTTGGGATTGCGCTGCTTGGTTTTTCTGGCGATTGCCTTCCGGTCGGAGAACGAAAGCGTGTGGTTGAGCACAACTACGTCAAAATCTGTGTTCTCGATATGCTCCTGGATTTGTTCTTTGGAGGCGGTTGCGACCACGTTATAGCCGGAAGCGCGAAACACCTCTCCCTGCATGGTAAGCAGCGCGTCGCCATCGCGCGAACACAAAAGCAAGCGAGTGTTGGACTTCTGAACTGAATTCATAGGGGAGAATGCGTCCAATTATTCCATTTTGTTAACCATTTTGACAATATATCGGAAGACGACAAGAACTGCCTGGAGCTGCGGGCGAAGTTAGGGCGCACGTGCCGGCTTGTTTAGAATGCTTGTTTACTTTTCGAGGTAGCTCCTTGGATCCTGTCACGCACATGCTGACCGGCGCATGTATGAGCCGCGCCGGGCTGAATCGAAAAACCGGATTGGCAACGCTTACGCTTACGCTGGCGTTTGAGGCCCCGGACATCGACTCGATCTTCTACTTCGGTGGAGGTGTTACGGGCCTGCAACACCACCGCGGAATCACGCACAGCCTGATTGGGGCGCCTATCATGGCTGCCGGGGTGATAGCGCTTGTCTATGGCATCCACCGTTGGAGTAACTCGCGCCGAAAGAACGCGGAGAACAAGACCAGCACATTTCCCAAGCTGCTGCCTAACTGGAAGCTGTTATACGTCTACGCATTGCTGGGCACTCTGGTGCATCTGTTTCAGGACTTTACCAATAACTATGGCGTGCGGCCGTTTGCGCCCTTCAATCCCAAGTGGTACGCGTGGGACATCGTGTTTATTGTCGATCCCATCATGTTGCTGGCGCTGTTTCTGGGGCTGGCGCTTCCGGCGTTGATGACGTTAATCACCGAGGAGATTGGCTCGCGCAAACCGCAGTTTCGGGGACGCGGAGCGGCCATCTTTGCGCTGCTCTGCCTGGCTGCTGTGATTCTGGTACGCGATTTCGAACATCGTCGAGCGGTGAACGCGCTGAATGCGCGAACCTATCGCGGTGAAGAGCCATTGCGCGCGTCCGCCTTTCCCCAGCCGATTAATCCCTTCTCATGGAACGGCGTGGTGGAAACCCAGGATTTCTTCCAGATGGCTCCGGTGGATTCCGGGTCGGGCGAAGTGGACCCATTGAACACCGGTGTGGTGCGTTTTAAGCCGGAAGAGACGCCGGTAACGCTGGCGGCCAAGAAATCGCGCCTGGGGCGGGTTTACCTGGACTGGGCGCGATACCCGCTGGTGACGGTGGAGAAGCTGGAAGGCGGACGATATCAGGCGCAGTTTGAAGACCTGCGTTTCGAAAGCGCTGAAAGCGTTGCCCAGCATCGAAGGCCAACGCTGGCGGGCTATGTGGTGCTTGACCCGCAATTGCGTGTGGAAGAGGTGGGTACCGGGCTACCGCCCGACGCAGTTCCAAATCGGGAATAGCCGAAAGTCTTGACGTTAGAGTTTCAACCCGTCACAATACTTACTCTGAGGTGCGCATGCTCGCTTATCTATTTGTGGTTCTTGCAGTGTTATTGCGTTTGGTGGCCGGTACCGGCGCGTTCGCGACCCTGGGCTTCAGCCTGGTGGGCGCTTCACTGCTGTTTTTTGGATCACGCATGCCGCGCAAGCACTTCTGGATTCCTGCCGCGCTGTTCATCGGCTCCGATATCTATCTGACCCTCCGCGTTTATCAGATGCCATTCACGCTTGATCAGATCGTGATGTCGAGCTGGTACCTCGTCCCATGCTTCCTCGGCCTTTTCCTGCGTGACCGCATCAAGCCTTTGAATGTCTTAGGCGCGGGGTTGGGGACGGGCGTTGGCTTCTTCCTGACCAGCAACTTTGCCGTCTGGGCATTTGGCAACATCGACTATGCCAAGAACCTGTCCGGACTTATGCTGTGCTACACCAAGGCCATTCCGTTCTTCCGCAACGGCATGATTTCTGACGTGCTGTTCTCGTTGGTGTTCTTCGGGATTGGGGCACTGGTGGCGCAGGCGCAGCATGAAGGCGCAGTGAGCAAGGGCGCGGCGGCATAGTTTTTCTTTCGAGATCGCAGGTTGGGTGTTCCTGCGGCAGCAGCGGAGCAGGCCCCTCACCTTCGCGTCAGGAACTAATAAGCTTCGGTCAATCTTGCTGTGCTCGGTTCGGGATGGCATGTCGCTGGGTCAAGCTTTTCGAGAGCTGTTAGAGGCTCTTTGAGGGACTGATCCTCAGAAACAGGTCATTTCTGCTTGATCTCGTCTACTACATGCTTGATCTTCTCTTCGTGCTGAATCTCCTCAGCAATTTCTTTTGCAGGCTGGCGCAGTAGTCGATAGACCAGATAACAAACCAGAATCAATGCCACCCCAATCAGCACCAGCACGGATGGGTATGTCTTAATCAAGAGTTTCGTTTCAGCGACGATCTGCGGGCCGAAGATGACGGTCAGGACAGAGAGCAGGCCGAAGCGCACCAGGCGTCCGCTGATGATGGCCAGCAGGAATGCAACGGGCTTCATTTCAAACACGCCCGCCGCAAAAAGAAAGAGCTTGAACGGTGTAGGCGGCGGAAGCATGGCCGGCACCATCAAAGCCAGAAATTCCTGGCGCTCAAAGCGGTCGCGAATGCGCTTGAGGCGG
>DATCAX010000503.1:0-3570 GCA_036512375.1 Candidatus Angelobacter sp.
CGATGCCAATCAGCGGCGTCACTTCACGGGTCAAAGTGGTCTTCTTTTCCCGTAGAGTGTCCTCCTGGGCCGATCGGGCCGCGGGACTGGAGCCCGGAAGCAGCAGGTAAATGATGAGCAACAGATTCAGCGCGCCAAGGATCGCGAGGATCAACGTAAACCGCTTGCGCGTTTTCTCCAGATTATTCATTTACAGGCCCTCTCGGCCGGCGGTACGCCCTTGTGTCGGCGCGGCGGGAGTGTAGTACGTCACAATATCGAATTTGAAAAGCTGAGCTTCCGTCTTAGGCTGCTTCTGCATGGTTTCGGAGGTGATTTGCGGGCCGCGAAAACGCTCTGACTTCTCCATTTTCTTCTGCAGTTCCAGCCCGTTGTCATGCGTATCGCCCATCACCACCAGTGTCAGCCGCAGTCGATTGTCCAGGGTCACTTCTGGATGGACGGAACTCAAATAGGCGCGAGCTGGCATGATTCTCTGGAGATCGTTAAACAGCTGGGTCCAGGAAAGCTGGCGGCGGTTGATCTGCCTGTTCCAATAATTCTTCTGCTCGGTGACGTCGTGATTTTCCGGAAGATTAGAGACTGCTTCCGCGGCGGCACGCTTTTTTTCCAGATCGGCAATCTCTGCCTGCAACTGTTTAGTCCGCTGGCCGGACTCCGACGAATTGGCAAGATTTCTCACCGCCAGTCCCGCGAGCACTAACAGGAGCAGCGCTGACAGTCCGATTGCCACACTCCAGCGCACGTAGAACTTCCGCACATCCTCATATTTCTGCGAAGCGAGATTGATAGTCAGTCGCATTATCCCAGCAAGGCCCCCACAATTCCCGCCATCATGGTGGGTGAAACCTGTTCACCGCTCAGGTTTTGCTCCGGGGCAAGTTCCGGCGCCAGTTCCTCTACCTGCGCGCCCGTCTGTTGATGAAGGAGCGGGCCAAGTTCCGCCAGCGGCGCCGTGCCGCCCACGTAGATCTTTTCAATGTGGGCGGCAAAGGTATCTTCAAAAAAGACGATTGAGGGCAATACCGCCTCTGACAAGTCAGCGGCGGAAAAAATGCCGCCATGAGGGTTGTCCAGCGTGCGCACCAGCCGCAGTTCATTGTGCTCCACGGCGGTAATGGTAATGTTCATCGGATCCACTTTCAGTACCAGTGTCGGACGTTCGCCATCCACCAGTCCAAGCGCCGCCAGAGACGATGGTAAGACCACGCCCGGCTCATATCCAATGTCGCGGAAGGCTTTTTCGAACTCTTCAATGACCTCGCGCGGAGCCACGGCGGCGACTACGCGAACAGTTCCATTGGCGCGGGTTACATCGTAGGAAAGCACGGCTTGGTCCACATCAAAAGGCAGCGACTTCTTGAGACGAAAACGCAGGACCGGCTCAATTTCCTCGCGCTTGGCCGGCAGGGCCTCAAAATCCAGCAGCACCATACGAATCGCCACATCGGGCAATACCACGATCACGTCTTTCGATTTTCCTGACACCGCTCCAAGTGCCCCGCTCAGTGCTGTGCGGAAAGCCTGGGCGTCTAGAATGTTGGGAAGACTCAATCCAGGAGCAATCGCGCCTTCGTTCAGACGCCGGGAGGTGAACACTTCCAGGCGCGACGCCTTGTCGGAGGCGCGCGCGGCGATCACACCTTCTGAAGTGATCTCGCAAGCCAGCCGTGGCCGCACCGTTTTTTGGTTCAAACCTGCCATTTTTATCTCGTAGTCTCGATGAAGGTGACCTTGTTGATTTCCTTCATGGTTGTTACGCCGGCCTTGACGCGGGCGAGCGCCGAATCACGCAGGAATTTCATTCCTTCTTCATGCGCGGCCTTGCGGATCTCTGACGACGGTCTCTTCTCCAGAATCAATTCGCGGATGCGATCGGACAGGTCCAGCAGTTCATGGATTGCTGTACGTCCGTGATATCCGGTGCCGCCACACTCAATGCAGCCTGGCCCGTCGTAGAACGGAACATCGCGCCATTCTTGCGGGGACAGGCCAAAGCTTTCCAGCTCTGCATCCGAATAACGTACCGGCGTTTTACAGTGGGTGCAAATCATTCGCACCAGCCGTTGCGCCAGCACACAGTTCAGCGCAGAAACAAAGTTATAGGGTTCCACACCCATATTCAGGAAGCGGCCCAGCACGTCGACGACGTTATTTGCGTGAACCGTGGTAAATACCAGGTGGCCGGTGAGGGCTGATTGAATGGCGATCTGCGCGGTTTCAGTGTCGCGAATTTCGCCCACCATGATCTTGTCCGGATCATGGCGCAGGATCGAGCGCAGTCCGCGGGCGAAGGTCAGGCCCTTCTTTTCATTTACTGGAATCTGCGTGATGCCGTGGATCTGGTATTCCACCGGATCTTCAATGGTGATGATCTTGTCTTCGTCGGTCTTGATTTCATTCAGCGCGGCGTAAAGGGTGGTGGTCTTGCCGCTGCCCGTCGGGCCGGTGACCAGCACCATGCCATAGGGTTCCAGGATATAGCGGCGGAACTTCCGCAGGTCTTCTTCGTCGAAACCCACAACGTCCAGCACCAGGTTGCGGAACTTCTCGCTCATTGATTCTTTATCCAGAACGCGGAGCACTGCATTTTCGCCGTGGATGGTGGGCATGATGGAAACGCGGAAATCGATCAGGCGGCCGCTGTACTTCACGCGGAAACGTCCGTCCTGGGGCACTCGGCGTTCCGCGATATCCAGTTCGCTCATGACCTTGATACGGGTGATGATGGTTGAGTGATGCTCCTTGGCCATGGGCTGCATGGCAGGCGTGAGCACGCCGTCAATTCGATACTTGACGACAACGGAATCGCTTTCCGTCTCAATGTGAATATCACTGGCACGCTTTTGCAGCGCCGTGAAAATGGTGGTGTCCACCAGGCGAATGATAGGGCTGACGTCGGCGTCCGTAGTTCCAGTGATGCGGTCAATGGTGATATTTTCATCGCCGCTGCCTTCGTCATCCCGGACAACGTCCAGCACAAAGCCTTCACTGGCTTCTTCCAGAACGCGCTGTGACTGCTCGGTCTTCTTAAGAATGTCGCTGATCTGGGCCAGCGTGGCAACTTTGGTCTTGATGCGGCGATTCAGCAGCAGCCCGATTTCATCAATCATCATCAGCTTGCTGGGATCAGCAATGGCGATGGACAGGGTGCTGTCATTCTGTTCCAGCGGAACAAAGTTGTAGCGGAACATCAGGTCCACCGGCACGGTCTTGAACAGCTCCGCGTCCAGGTGGTAATCGCGCAGATCCACGAACTCGCAGCGATACCGTGCGGCCATATCCCGGGCCTTCTGTTCGCTGCTCTCGACGAGTCCGTTGATCGGCGTATTGGTTTCCATAACTGTCAAACTCTTTCGATCCATATCATCCTACGGGTGGGCCTGTGCTCCCAGGGAAAAGATGGGCAGATACAGTGAGAGGAGCACAACTGCAACCGTAATGCCCATAAAAATTAAAATGACTGGTTCAACCAACTGCATGGCGGTGGCGAGGGAATTCTGCACATCTTCTTCATAGAATTCCGCCACCGAGTTAAGCATCGACGGCAAAGCGCCAGTGGATTCTCCG
>DATCAX010000504.1:0-6196 GCA_036512375.1 Candidatus Angelobacter sp.
CGGCCATCGCGCTAATTACTCTGCTGTCAGCGGTCAGCGCATTCGCTTCATCGAGTAAGCAGATTGCCAACGGGGGCATGAACCAGCCTCGCGGCATGGTTCGCTCCACTGTACCTAATCCTGTGATCGGCGGCCCGCCACTCCATGATTATTGGGTCGCAGACACGGTTGACGGCTTCTGCCGCATCGATCAGGTGCCTGACCCGGCCAACCCCGGACTCACGCACGGCGTGCTCAATGCGGGCACCTGCTACGCGCCCGGCATCTTTGAACCATCGGATTTCCAGGTGGAAACCAATGGAGTGAACGGCTCCAACGGCTATGTCTTCGTGGGTAGCACCCTCGGCATCAGCCGGCTGAGCTTCATCGTGGATCCCACCAATCCCGCCAAAACCGTCGTGGACGCAGCAAACGCAACTATTTTCTTTGGCACCGGCTCTCTCTTCACCAACAATGTGGCGCTGGCCAAAGCGCCCATTGGTGCAAGCGCCAAGCTGGGACCCGATGGAAAACTTTATGCCAGTTTCACCGGCGCGACAGACATCTGGCGCGTGCTCAATCCTCTTTCACCTACTTTCACTCCGGCCGGCAATAAGATCGAGCGCGTTGGCGTAAGCACCGGCATCGGCGGCGTTACCACGGATTTGGCCTGGGTCGGCCACGATCTTTGGCTCGTCGACGTCGGCTTCCTCAACCGCATCCAGAATGCTGACCTGTGCTTTTACACTTTCCCGAAATGCGCCGCTGTCCTGCAGTTTCAGTTCTTGTCAGTCCATACAGGCATGGCGTCTGATCAGTTCATCTCAACCATCCCGAACGGCCGCTGGCTGTATTTTGGCAATGGCAGCCGCGTCGTACGGTATGACACCACAACTCCGGGCCTCCTTCAGGTCTGGAACCAGAATGGTACGGTAAACGGCAGCGCTATTCCTCAGGGATACTCGCTCATTCTGGGCATCAACTTTATTCAAAGCGCCGTACCCACTGTGCTGCCCGACGGCAGTCTTTTTGAAGACATGACGGTGGTGAATGACCCGGTTGTAAACGCACTCTTTCCTCGAGCTCCCGCAACTCCTCCGCGCGTTGACGCCGGCGTGGCGTGGCTGCTTGCAGCCAGCACGCTGCCGACGGTGGAATCTTGCGTCCAGCCCGTGGGCGTCCCCACTCCTCCACCATGCGTTGACAGTCCGCTCGGAACCGGCGGCACAGGAACCTCGCCGAATCCGGTCCCGGCAAAACGAGGAGTTCTGTTCGCATCCGGCATCACTCACCCCAGGGGCTTGCTGTTTTTGCAAACCAACTGGTGGGTATCGGATGAAGATCTTGGCTTCTGCCGCATCGATGTGAACCCCATCACCGGCGCAACGTCGCTTACCCATTGCTTCAAGCCGGACGTGAACTTCTTCCCAGGACAAACGGCGGCTGCCGACCCCAACGCTTTGGGTCAGCAGATGGTGTATGTGCCTGACGCCTCCGGCGTCTCGTCCAACATCTATCGGTTGCTGTTCACGCCGGATGCCACGGGCGGTACCGTTACAACCACCGGAATCCTTGCCGGCGCCGGCAGCAAAAAGGGCACCAAAATCGAAACCGTGGCCCTGCCTCAGGGTCCGGGTAACGACGGAGCTCTTTACATCGGATACTCCGACGAAGGATCTATTGAGAAAATCACCAATCCGGCAACCGCGCCCGCAGCGGCGGTGCTGGTGGGAAAAGATTTCAATAGCATCGGCGTCATCAGCATGGCGTTCCAGGGCAATGACCTTTACTTGTCAGAATTAGGGCCACCCCCGATCGACGGCCAGTTCATCAAGAAGGGCGTTGTCACCGTCATTTATAAAGCCTCGCCCAGCGCGAACAACGGAGGAGCTACTCCGGTGAAGCGCGCCATCGCCCGCCTCCAGACTCCGCAAATCATCGTGGAGAATCCAGGCGGTTTCACCATGGGCCCCACCGGTGGAAGACCGGCCTGCCTGCCTCCATTGGGCGTGAAGCTTTCACCCAGCGTCCCGGCAGATCCGGCAACTACTCCGGCCTTTTACATGGGTACTCTGGGACTTACGGCGGATGGCGTTTTCAATCCCGGCGTAACTCAGGGCCTGGGTGAACAGCCAAGAGTCGATCAATATGATTTCGTCTGCACCACCCAGGTACTGTGGGTGAATGACGGAGCCATTGATCCGACCCGAAGCCTCAGCAACCCGCTGGGTCCCGTTACCGCGCTCGGATTCACTGGCAATGATGCCGCTGCAACCCTGGCGATTGGAGACGACCTGTCAGTCCAGGTTCCCACCCAGTCGCGGCAGCACGGCATTCTCCGCCGCAACGGGCCTCCAGGCACTGGCTCAATCGGACAAGGACACGTGTACCTGGTCTTCTAAACAATGTTTATCCTAACCAGGCCGGCGCGATTTCAGCGCCGGCCTTTTTCTTTTGAAGATCAATGAGGGTGATCCCTCCACCAAGATTTTTGTTTTTCCGATCACCCGTTTCCAATCAGTGTCATCCGTGTTTATCAGTGGTAAGCCCCGATCTCCGCCCTCAACTCCAGCACCTCCACCGGACACTCAGGCCAATTGTGTTTCCAGCACACAATCAGGTCGCATTCCTTCGCGTCATGCATGTATTTCAGAAAGTTGCGGTTCTCGTATTCAAATTCAATCTTGATCCGTTGCCATTTGTCGTCCCCCACCAGGATCAATGGCATGGGGATCGTTGTGGAGTATGCCGCACGGAAGAGCAAACCACTGTGGGTAGCGCCGCCGCGTTCCCGTTGGAATTATTCTCTCTTCGCCAAAGCCGGCGCGAGCGCTGCAGTACCGGACGAAACCTTCGAAATGATCTTTGCAAAAGACAACGCTGCTGAAGAAGGCTTCAATCGCTGGACCATCAACGGAGCCGCATATCCCATGGCCAATGAAATGGCTCCGGCTTCATTTCACCTGAAACAGGGTAAGCGATATCGAATCCACATGCGCAACGCGAGTGATGACATTCATCCGATTCATCTCCACCGGCACAGCTTCGAACTGACCAGTTTGGCGGGAATTCCGACTGCAGGAATCTTGAAAGATGTGGTTATGCTCGGAGGCTACCAGGAGGCCTCCGTGGACTTCGTCGCCGATAAATCCGGGGCTGACCCTATTTCACTGCCACCAGCAGTTGCACATGGATTTTGGGTTCATGACTCTTTTCGATTACGTGTGAACTTCGGCCACGAGACAATGAATTATTTGTCGGTGATACCGTCGCGGAAGAGGTAGTCATCCCAAAAAGACAGCCCTGAACTTACGGCCAAACACAAGAAAACGTGTGCTATTATGGCCCCATTGTTCACAAGTTTGTCAGTTGTAATCCATTCCAGTCGAGGTTGTTTTTGCCTACAATGATCCGTCATCTGCAGTTCGTGTGCGTTTTAGCCGTCGCGCCCTTATTGGCGCAGACGCAGGCCCAGCAACAACAAGCCACGCCGCCTGCCCAAAGTTCGCAACCACCCGCAGTGGTCGGAAGCCAGCCGCAGCCCGTGCAGCCAGTTGCGGCGGATACACCCGTGCTCACGGTGCATGGCGTATGTCCCGCGGGCCAGACGGCGCCGGCCGATAAACCAGACTCATGCACTTTGGTTCTGACGCGGTCACAGTTTGAAGCCCTGGTCACATCCCTTAACGTGAACAACCAGGCTTATGCGCCTCCTGCTCTGCGCGGCTTTGCCACAAACTACGCCACCATATTGGCTTTGGCCAAAGCAGGCGAAACGGTGGGAGTGGATAAAGACCCCCGGTTCGTTGACTTGATGACGATTGCGCGCGCTCGCGCGCTCGCGGAATCCTATCGCCGCTATCTGCAGGAAAAATACGGCAACCCATCGGCGGACGAGATCGCGGCGTATTACCAGCAGAACGTGGACAAGTTTGAACAGATGAAGATCGAGCGCATTCATGTTCCCAAGGTTGATCCCACTCGTCCGCAGGATCGCCGGCCTGAGTTTGAAAAGAAGGCCAGACAACTTGCTGGTGAGATCCGGGAACGGGCAGCGAGGGGTGAAGACATCACCTCGCTCCAGGTGGAGGTATATAAAACTCTGGGTCTGAAAGCGCAGCCTCCACAAACCGAGCTGAGCATCAGTCCCAAACCAACATTCCCGGCAAATGTAGAACAAGAGATCAATGCTCTGAAGGCGGGCGAAGTCACAAAAGTGGAGTTTGAGCCCTCTGGATTCAATATCTATAAGGTGCGTACCCGAAACACCGTTCCGCTGGAACAAGCCAAGGCCCAGATTGTCCGTGAGATTTCACAGAAGAATATTGATGACGCCCTGAAAGCCGCCACCAGCGGCGTTCAGTCTGACCTCAACGAGCAGTATTTCAATCTTCGCCACGCGAGCCCGCCGCCACGAATTCCGCCCCGCGCGCTGCCGCCTGGCGGCACGAAATCGGCGCCTCCAAAGTAGATAGCCGATCTGTTTGAAGTCGTAAAAATGCGGGCCCATGCTGCGGCCCGCTGACACTCGACTTTCAATGGGAAATAATCTGCAACTACTGGTGCAGGCTTGCCAGGTGGTGATCCGGGCAAGCCCGCTCCTGTTCTACTGCCCAGCAATTTTTATCGTGAATGACTCGTTTCCGGGCTTCGCCTCGATCCCGTCAAACGCGACTGTTCCGGTGTTCGAAATGTTGCCCACGGCCTTAACGATCACGTTGATTGTGACCGTAAAAGTCGCGCCATTTGCCAGGCTCGGAACCGTGCAACTTACTGTTCCTCCCAGAGAATTAACCGGCGGTCCAGTACAAGTTCCCGCCGTGGTAGTGACTGACGTGAACTGCAGACTGTTGGGCAGGACGTCCTTAAATACCACGTTCGGGGCATCGGCACCCTTGTTGCTGATCACCCATGTGTACGCATCGGTAGTATTCACTTTTGCGCTGCCTCGTTGCGCCTTGCCCGTGATCGCGAGATCGGTCGTAACCCCGGTGTTCGAAGGCGGCGGGGGAGGCTCGTTGGTTGTCACGCTGGCGCTGCTGCTTACCAAAGCAGTGCCGGCGGTGTCAGTCCCGCTCACGCTGGCGGAGTTGGTGATGGTCTGGTTTTGCATTTGTACGATCACGTTGATCCGGGCCAGAGAGCCTGGAGCCAGCGCGCCCACGATGCAGGACACGTTACTTACGCCCGCGCCTCCACTTGTGCACGATACCGGTCCGTTTGCGGTCAGAATGTTGGCTAGCGGCTGCAGAGTCGCCGTGCCAGACACGCTGTTCGCGACAGCACCCGCTTGCGAATACGTAAAGCTGGTGTTGGACGGAACAGTGGCAAGTGGGAATGTGCCATTGAAGGATGGATCAGCAACACCTGCAATCGTCACTGTTTGGCCAAAGGCGAATGCCCGGGACGCGGTTAGCGTAATGGTTACTTTTCCGTTGGCATCGCGCGAAGCGGTCGCAATGCTGGCTGAAACAGTGCTTAGCGTATTCACCACAGCAATGTTTGAAGCCGGGAACGGCGATGTATTGGTGACGGTGATGTTGTAAGTGACTTGCGCTGGCGTGGCCGTTACTGAAGTCAACCCTGACATGGCAATTGTTACCGTCGGCAAGTTTGCCGCCGAAGGCACGACTGCATTGGACAGGTTCGACGCAGCACCGAAGCCCGCGATGTTGGCAGCTTGCACCGTAAACGTATAAGTATGGCCGTTGGTCAGACCGCCAACCAGAGCGCTGTCCGTATTGGAGCCGAAGACGGGCGGGGGAACAGTCACAAAGATCGCGGTGCCTATGCCGTTGTCTAACACGTTAACCGTGTAACTGGTGATCGGCGAACCGCCGTTGCTGGCGGAAACCGTCCAGGTAACGAACGCCTGTGTGTCTCCTGCAACGGCAGTCGCGCCCGTGGGTGCGCTGGGAACCCCAACACCCGGTGGCGTGACGGTATTGCTTTGCACTGAGAATGCGCTGGCGCCGGTGCCGTTCGTTGCTGAGACTTCAAAAGCGTAAGAAACGCCATTGGTTAGTCCGGGGATCACGAGCGACGTCGGAGGATAGATGGAGCCGGGCGCTGGGTTGACCAAAATATCAGCCAAGGGCGCGCCGACAGAGATAAAGCTGTTACGGACTGTGTAGCTGGTTACCGGCTGCGCGACTTGTGCAGGACTCCAACTCACCGTGGCTTGCGAATCGCCAGCCACTGCTACCACATCCAGAGG
>DATCAX010000505.1:0-9112 GCA_036512375.1 Candidatus Angelobacter sp.
CACGCAAAGCCCAGCCTTGGCGAAGCATAGAATTTTCCGCCCAGAGGCGAGGGCTCGCCATCGAAATCCAGGCGCACGCCGCCGTTGATCGTCAGGCGCGATGACATCTTCCAGCTATCCTGGATGTAACTGCCAAAATAATGTCCCCAACCATGCCAGACCGGGTTATTGAACCCGGCAACAACGTCAACGGGCAGGCCAAACGCAAAGGACTGACCAGCGCTCAAGTTTGTGGTCGCCGGTCCGGTGGCGGGAAGTCCATGGGAGAGATTGAAGCCAACCAGCTGGGCCTGGACCGCTGGCGGAGCCAGCGCGATGAGCCCTAGAAGTCCATCCTTGAAATCAAATTCATTGTTGAACCACAGGTCGTCTTCCACTGTGTAGTTCGCCGGGCGATACGATGCACCAAATTTGAGTGTATGCGCTCCTTTACTCCACGTAATGTCATCTTCAAACTGATAGCGCTGCTGGTGGGCCTTGTAAGGAATCAATGAAGGCTCGCCGAAGGTGGAGGTGCCGCCCAGGCCGGGCGCTCCAAGATTGCCCAGGCTAAAATTGATGCCGTTGTCGGCATTGGGAAGAGCTTGAGAACTGTTGCGAGGCACAACCTGAACCAGCAACTGGTTGACCAGGCTAGGGCTGATATTCCGCGTCCAGGTGCCAAGGATGCTGAAATCGCGCACGAACAGGCCGCTTCCATCAGGAGTCGAGTTGGTGATCCCGGCGAGCGCGGAATGGAAGTTGTTGTGGACGTAGCCCGCGCGCAAGGTGAAAGAATCCCGGTCGCTCTTCTGGTAGTCAAAGCGCATGATGACGTTGTGCAACCGGTCTGGAGCATTGAAAACACCATTGTCGCGATTGAGGATCTTGCTGAGTTGGGGATCATTTAATGGTGTGAGTCCGGGAGTGATTCCATTGGCGAAACCCACCAGGAAGGGATTGCCGGAGGCTTTGAGAGCATTGATGTAACACAGCTGATCGGGCGATCCGCTGGCGATCTGCGCTCCGCAGTTACCGCCTAACCCAGGCGCGCTGATTCCCTGGGCCTCCGATGAGTTGAGAATGCTATTGAAGAATGGCGTATCCAGTCTCTGAAACTCATAGGCGGTAAAAACGAACAGCTTGTTTTTTACGATGGGGCCGCCCAGAGAACCGCCCATGTAAACATTCTGACTGAATGCTTTGGGAAAGCCTTCCAGACCATTAAAAAAATTGGTGGCTTCAGTGTGCTGGTCACGGAAATATCCGAAGGCGTCACCATGCCATTTTTGCCCACCGCTCTTGGTCACGATGTTGATGGCGCTGCCGTCAGTAAACCCAAACTCGGCGGCAAACGCGTTGCGGTTTACCTGGTACTCCTGAATCGCGTCCACCGGCAGGTTGGTAACGCGGTACTGGCCGGTGCCGTATTCGTTTTCGCCGCCATCGATGGTGGAAAGGTTGTTGCGGCCATTGCTGCCGCCAATGGAAAAACCGGTTGTGAGGTAGCCGGTAAAGCCGGGATTCTGGGCGCGCGTGGAATCAGAGTTACTCACGCCGGGAAGGGTATAGACGTCATTGGTAAACGTGCGGTTCAGGTTCGGCAGCTCCTGCACCTGCAATGAATTGATGGTGTTTGCCTGCTGCGACTGGTCAGTCTGGATCAGCGCCATATCTGCAGCCGTTACCTCAACCACTTCATTGGCCACGCCCACCTTGAGATGAACGTCATACGTAGCGCTCTGGCCCACGGTAAGTTCCAGGCCTTTGAAAACTTCCTTGGAGAAGCCCCCGGCTACGGTCGTGACCTGATAAGGACCGGGAGGCAATGCGGAAAAGCGGTAAGCGCCGTCTGCCGATGTCTTGAGCACTTTGGAGATGCCGGAGCTTATGTTGGTGGCCGTGACCGTGGCCCCGGCGACCACCGCACCGCCCTGATCCATCACGGTTCCACGCAGAGTCGCGGTGGAATAATCCACCTGGCTGAACAGCGTTGACGTCATCAGAACAGCAAACACAAGGACAGAGAAAATGAAGCTTCTGGACTTCATTGGGGGAAATCTCCTTCAAAATGCGAATGTGCTGACATGAACGAAATGAATAGTCCGGCATTACCGCTCAGCAACAGGCTTAATCCACGCAAGGGAGTGGAACACTATTCGGCAGCGGAGTCAAATATTTAATGGCCAGTGCGGTGGTTACCAAATGGCTGCTCGCACCGGGCCGCGGTTTTCAAAGAAGTGCGCTCGTTTCGACAAGGCCTTGATCAAGCAGAATCGACTTCAACGGCCGCCAAATTGCGACTGCTGGCGCGCCCGCCACTCATCTACCGTGATCTCCCATATCTCTGAAGGGAAGCGGCCAGAAACATAATCGCGATCTTCCACGCTGATCACACGCATTCCCTGTTTTTTCGATATCCGGCGCGAGCCAGTGTTGGCGACGGCTTTGGGAACGCGCAGCACCGGGAATTTGAGCCTTTCAAACCAATAATCCGTCACCGCGTCACAGGCTTCGGTCATCAGGCCTTGGCGGTGCCATGGCTGGCCCAGCCAGAACCCGCGATTGTCGGTTTCGCTGCGGAACAGGCTAATGGCGCCGATCAGTTTATCCGGGTTGCTTTTCAACCGTATCGTCCAGGCCCATTCGTCTCCTCGTTCTACTGCAGGAAGAGCAACATCGCGATAATACCTATGAGCGCCATCCGTCGGATAAGGCCAAGGCACTACATTTCTGAGATAGCGGACGATCTCCCACTGTGGAAACAACACTTGCGCTTGTTCGGCGTCGGCGAGTTCTAGGGGACGTAGGATCAAGCGGGGCGTTTCGAGAGAGGGAGTCACAAGTTTTCGGTCTCCGCGTGAAGCCAGTCTCGTTTTGGGGCACAGATTCTCTTCGGATGACATGCGTACAATTTTCTAGCCGCTTGATAGGATACTCGAACGAGATAAATGCGATTCAAAGTAATGTCGAAAATCTGCATAGCGGTGAATCAATTTCTCATTTCCTGACTCAATGTGACGCTTTTGCTCAGCTAAAACAAACTCATACGCAGGTAAAACCATGTGCTCCTTTGTCGCTTCAGTCATCAGGTCTTTGACTGCTCCTAGATAATCCAAAATTCTTTTTCCATCAGTGTCCACTCCGATGAACCCAATAAGCTTTTCAGTAATGGCAGCAAGTGCTTTTGACATACCGGCCTGGGACTTCTTGAATTCGGTTAAGGCGGCATTCAGATACCCCCAGAGTGAATCCCCTATTAAAATACGAGGATATTCGGCGCCTTCGGATTCAAGAACGTACGCTCGTTCCAAGGCAGTTCCGTAAATCTCATCTGGCCCAATCTGTGTTGCCAATCCAACATCAATTCCCCCTCTCAACGCGTGCTTCCATACTAATGAGCTAAGCATCACGATTGAGGCCGCTGTCATCGTCGAATAAATCGTGGCAATAGGTATTAAGTCCCCATTGTTGTTCCGAAGAGGGACAGACATGACAAATGAATCCGAAAAACCCACAAATTTCGGGTGTACCGGCTGTTTCGCCAGTTCGGGGTAAGTTAGGCCGCTCTCAAATGTTTCAAACTGGCTATTAAAAAGTCTGCGAAGACGAAGGACATGCCCAGCAGTATCGGCTAAGACCTTTGCGACTAGCGCTTCCTCATCAGCATTGGTTGGTAAGCGTAAGCTCCGAAATTTGTCTCTCTGGCCAAGAACATCGAGAAAAGCGACGAGGTGATAGCCCAGCGTGAATTTATTGATTTCCATAAATATTATTCGGTAAAAGGTGCGACAATGAAGTATTCCACGATAACAATTGGTCGAAGTGTGATTGAGCGATTTCGATTAAATTATTAACTCATCCCGCCTTCGCCTTTGGCTTCTCTATCTGCTCCTTTTCACCCGGCTCAGTAATCAAACGCGCACCATGGTTATACGTTAGATAAGCCCAGGCCCATTCGCTCATCACAAAGAGTCGGTTGCGGAAGCCGACGAGAAACAGCAAATGAATGAAGAGCCATGCCAGCCACGCGAAATAGCCTGAGATGTGGATCTTCCCGAACTGGCCCACGGCACGAGACCGCCCAATGGTCGCAAGACTGCCTTTATCCAGATACTCAAACTTCTCGCTCGGCTTCCCTGCTACGGCTCGTTTGATCTGGCGGGCGGCAAACTTGCCCATCTGGATTGCCGCGGGGGCGACGCCCGGCACCGGCTGGCCGTTGTGCCGCGTGGCTGACGCAAGGTCGCCGGTGACAAAAACTTCAGGATGCCCGGGCACGGTGAGATCGGGCTGAACAATTACCCGTCCAGCTTTGTCGATGGGCACGCCCAACATCTTGCCCAGAGGCGATGCCGAAACGCCCGCGCCCCAGAGAATGACCGACGCAGGAATTCTTTCCTTGCCCACGGAAACCACACCAGCCTCAATGTTGGTGACCATGGCGTTGGTACGAACCTCCACTTCCATTTCCTTCAACTGGCGCTCAGCGCTAGCGGAAAGGTCTTCTGGATACGTGGGGAGAACGCGCGGTCCGCCTTCGAGCAAAATGATGCGCGACTGGCGCGGATCGATGGAGCGAAATTCTTTCGTCAAATGCCGACCGGCGATATCAGAAATCGCACCGGCCAGTTCAACGCCTGTAGGTCCGGCGCCTACAACTACGAAATTCAAGGGCGGCGAGACCCGATGAGCAATCAGCTCCCGCTCGGCCGTCTCAAAAGCCATCAGGACCCTGCGCCGTATTTCGGTGGCGTCCTCTAAGGTCTTTAACCCAGGCGCAAATTCCTCCCATTCCGGATGGCCAAAATAGGCATGGGTCGCCCCGGCCGCCACAATCAGGTAATCGTAAGGCAGAGCCAGATCATCCAGCCGGTCGTCTAAGAGAACAAGGCGCTTTTCCAGGTCAAAGCCCGTCACCTCTCCCAACAAGACCTCAGTATTGGCTGCCCGCCGCAACACGGTACGCACGGGAGATGCAATTTCAGCGGGTGAAAGCACCGCCAGCGCCACCTGGTAAAGCAGCGGCTGGAAAGTGTGGTGGTTTTTGCGATCAACCACGGTGATGTCAACCGGCGCCCTGGCCAGCGCTTTGGCCGCGTTCAGCCCGGCAAAACCCGCCCCAATGACCACTACCCGTGGTCGAGTAACGTGCTGTGTCATCGGTAACATTGTAGCCAGCCCTCACCCAACGTACACTGCTGAAGGTAAAAGCTTTATTGGCTAGACGTGCGAGACCTGGAAATCAGGAAGCGAGTGGAATCAGCGGTTTTTAGGCGCGCTCCCCGATTGCCTTCCCTGTCGCACCATGGTACGTTTCAGCCAATCAGCAGCGCCACTATTTAGATCGTTCTGCTAACACCCAGGATTCTTTGGTACGAGTGAAATATGCACATTGATGATCTGCTTCGAATTGCGATGGAGCGTAAAGCCTCCGATCTTCATTTGAAAGTCGGCAACTATCCGCACGTGCGCGTGGACGGCGAACTGGTGCCGCTGACTGAACAACCGCGCGTCTCCGCGGAAGACATGTTGAACATGGCCTTCAGCATGATGTCCAACCGCCAGAAACAGAAGTTCAAAGAAGTGGCCGAACTCGATATGGCCTACGGCGTCGCCGGCCTGGGACGCTTTCGTGTAAACGTCTTTCAGCAACGCGGCAACGTCGGACTGGTCCTGCGCGTAATCCCAACCAAGATTCGCGCGCTGGAAGAGCTTTATCTTCCCAAGGTCGTGGAGCACATTTGCGAAGAGGCCCGCGGACTGGTGCTGGTGACCGGCGTGACCGGTTCAGGTAAGTCAACCACACTGGCCGCCATGCTTGACCGCATTAATTCAAGCCGTTCTGAACACATTATTACGATTGAAGACCCTATCGAATTCCTTCATCGTGATAAGAAAGGTTTTGTCAACCAGCGTGAAGTGGAGGTGGACACTCCCTCGTTCGGGTCTGCCTTGCGAGCAAGTTTACGTCAGGACCCGGACGTGATCCTGGTGGGCGAAATGCGCGATCTGGAGACCATTTCCACCGCGCTGCACGCCGCCGAAACAGGTCACCTTGTTTTCTCAACCCTGCACACACTCGATGCAGTTGAAACCATCAACCGTATCATCTCTGTATTTCCTCCACCGGAGCAGAAGCAAGTGCGTATGCAACTTGGCGCCACATTACGGGCCGTCGTCAGCCAGAGACTTGTTAAACGGGCTGACGGTGCAGGCCGCGTCCCAGCCACCGAGGTCCTGATCTCTACCGCGTTTGTCCGCGAGTGCATCATGATCCCGGAAAAGACGCGCCTGATTCATGAGGCCATTGGCGCCGGCACCTCTCAGTACGGTATGCAGACGTTTGATCAGTCCCTCTACGATTTGTACTCGCAAGGCCTGGTCAGCTATGAAACCGCCTTAGAGAACGCCAGCAATCCAGACGACTTCAAGCTCAAAGTGCAGGGCATCCATTCCACAGCGGACGCCGCACGCGAGCAGATGGAGCAAGCTGGATTTAGCACCGGAAGAGCGTAATCGCTCAATTTGTAAAACAACCACCAAAACGATTCACCCAAAGGAGACGTTAATACAACGTCTCCTTTCTTTTTGTCGCTACGCTCCACCCCGCTCCTGATCTTCTTGAACGCTGATGCGAGCCGCGCCTGCCACGCGCGGCTCGGCGCGTGGGCGGCCTCGCCGCATTTCTTGTTGTCATTTCGAGCGAAGCGAGAAACAAGAAGGCTCCGACTCGTAGTAGAATCTGAGGCTCTCTACCGAACCGCGAAACCTATGTACCCGACAATTCTCGTTGCGTTCTTCGAAACCTCTGGCACCGCAGTCGCAATGTGCTCCGCGGGCGCCGCGCTTTTCTTGATCGGAATATTGGCCGCGAAAAACGATATCGCGGAAGCTCGCGGGCTGGACAAGATCGTGGCCCTGGCCAATTTGTGTTTCGCTGTCCCGCTGGCGGTCTTCGGCACACTACATCTCTTCGGCCCAGACTTCGTCAAAGACCTTGTGCCGCAATACATGCCAGGGCGCATGTTCTGGGTATATTTTGTTGGCTGTGCTTTAATCGCCGCATCATTGAGCATCGCCACCAAAATTGGCGTGCGCTGGTCCGGACTGCTGGTCGGAACCATGATGTTCATGTTTGTGGCGATGCTCTATCTTCCCAGTGCGCTGCGCCACCTGCATGCCAGAATTACCTGGACGATTGTCTTCCGTGAGCTGTCGTTCGGCGGCGCCGGCTGGATTCTTGCGGCCATCGCAAAAGACGGATGGCGCGGGAAAGCCAGAAGCACGCTGATCACTGTAGGCCGCATCGTGATCACGCTTGCGGTAATATTTTTTGGCATTCAGCACTTTCTGCATCCGATGGGACTTCCCGGCGTGCCGCTGCAAAAAGAAATGCCGCTGTGGGTTCCGGGGCGCGTGCTCATTGACTATGTGACCGGCGCAGCTCTTCTGGTTGCCGGCGGAAGCATTCTGCTGAACCGGAAAACGCGGACCGTGGCAACCTGTGTCGGCGGTTGGCTTTTGCTGATGGTCCTGGTCATCTATGTGCCCGTCATGATCGGGGCGCTATCCCAACCGGGTATCGAAGTAAAGGTGGAGGGGATCAACTACTTTGCCGACACGCTGCTGTTTGCCGGAGTGATCCTGGCGCTGGCCAGCGCGACGCCACCATCCGATGTGGCCGGAAGTTCACGAGAAAAGGGGCCGGTTAAGATCGGGAGTTAGTCGATCCCACCCTTTCGCAAGCAGCGCGAAATGATGGGCACCGGGCTTTCAGCGAAGCAGGCTTCCATGCCTCCATTGCGATGGTAAAGTGAGAGGATCCAAACTGCCCACTACAGCATTTTCCTGGCGAAAAGAGGCTGTTATGCCTGTTGAATCATGCATCCCGATCATTCCGAGCGCAAACCTGGAGAAGAGTCTGCGCTTGTGGGTTGATGGTCTCGGCTTCTCGATGAGTAAAGAAATGCGCCAAGACGGCAAGCTGATCTTCTGCATGCTTCAGAAAGACAACTTATGGTTCATGCTGAACCGACGCGCGGGGAATCCGCTCGCGCCGGAAGACTATCACGGCATCCAGCTCTACTGGGCGCCGACGGACATACACGAAACCAGAGAGCGATTGAAGGGCCTTGGGTACGGTGTTTCAGAACTCGAACATCGAGACTATGGGCAGACCGAGTTTTTCCTTATCGACGACGACGGCTATTCGCATTGCTTCGGCGTCCCTACACAAAGATAAACATCTCCAGTTCCCACCCGTCGCAAAAGGCTCGAAAGGATGGGACATTCGGCGGGAAGCGAGGACTATGAGCGCAACAAAAGCGCGAAACACTAATAGCGATAAAAAGGACCTGTCACCAAAACAACGTGAAGAACTGCTTAGAGCATTGAAAGCCCGTTTTGAGAAAAACACGGACCGCCATAAAGGTCTTGCATGGGATAAAGTGCAGGCAAAGCTGGAAGCTAATGCTGAAAAACTGTGGTCACTCAATGAAATGGAAAGAACTGGCGGTGAACCGGATGTTGTTGGTCATGATAAAAAGACGGGCGAATACATTTTTTATGATTGTTCAGCGGACAGCCCCAAAGGCCGCAGAAGTGTTTGCTATGACGGTGAAGCGCTGGAGTCAAGGAAAGAACATAAACCAAAAGATAGCGCTGTTGATATACCAACTGCCATGGGCATTGAGCTTTTGACGGAAGAACAATATCGAGAGTTGCAGAAACTTGGAGATTTCGATACGAAAACGTCGAGCTGGGTGAAAACACCTTCTGCTATGAGAAAACTCGGCGGCGCTCTCTTTTGTGATCGCCGCTTCAACACTGTTTTCGTGTATCACAACGGTGCGGAATCTTACTATGCTGGCAGGGCGTTCCGTGGCTCGCTGAGGGTCTGAATTTTGCGTTGGCTTTTTCCCATTGTCACGACACAAGCGGGTACCCTGTCCTTCGCGGTTTTTGCGAAGGGGCGGAAAATAGCGCGCTCCGCTCCGCTGCGCGCTGGCCGGCGGCGCGAGGAAGAATATTTTTAGTCGATTTTGCGGCACGACTTCGCAGCCCTCTCGCTTGCTGCGCTCATCTCGTGCAAAGCGCTCAAGTCGTGCCCTGATACGGGTCGCGCGAACCG
>DATCAX010000506.1:0-2961 GCA_036512375.1 Candidatus Angelobacter sp.
CCAGGGAAGTCCCAGAAAGTACAGGCCATTGGAAAGCATGGCCAGCAGGGCAAGCAACAATCCGATCCATGGCGCCCAGTTGCGTCGGCGTGTGGTGATTTGCGGCAGATCAGTTGTTTCCGGCATATGAGAAGGCAGTCTAGCAGGATTGGCGGCTGCGATACACTCTTTGCATGCTTGCCCCTTACGCGTTGCGAGCGGAAGAGAGCCGTGGACGGCGCTATCCGGAAGAAGCACATGCTTACCGCAACGTCTTCCAGCGCGATCGCGACCGCGTGGTGCATTCGCGGGCTTTCCGCCGGCTGGAGAACAAGACGCAGGTCTTTACCGGCAGGCGTTCTGACCATTTTCGTAACCGGCTCACGCATACGATTGAGGTCGCGCAAATTTCTCGGACGATTGCCGCCGAGCTGCAACTGAATGAAGATCTGGTGGAAGCGCTGGCGCTGGTGCATGACGTGGGACATCCGCCGTTTGGGCATGCGGGCGAGCGCGTTTTGAACGCCGCGATGAGGGAATATGGCGACCAGTTTGACCACAACCTGCACGCGCTACGCACGGTGGAGCAGTTTGAACATCGCTATGCGGAATTTCCCGGACTGAACCTGACGTTTGAGGTACGCGAGGGAATTGTGAAGCACTCGCGTGACTACGACGCCAAAGA
This sequence comes from Candidatus Angelobacter sp., assembly GCA_036512375.1. Lineage (GTDB taxonomy): Bacteria > Acidobacteriota > Terriglobia > Terriglobales > Acidobacteriaceae > Angelobacter. The sequence continues at coordinate 665 of DATCAX010000506.1, forward strand.
TTTTCCTGAGCTTGCGGAATATTTGCTGGACCAGAGGCCGCCGCTGGAAGCGCAGCTGATTGACCTGACCGACGAGATTGCCTATTCAACCGCTGACCTGGATGACGGCGTGGAAGCGAAGATCCTGACGCGCGAGCAAGTGCGGGAGAGCGTGCCGCTGTTTGCGCGACTGCATGCGGAAGTGGAGCAGCGCTATCCGGCGGCTGCGGAGAAGCTGCTGTTCAATGAGACGCTGAAGCGCGTGCTGGACCGGCTGGTGAGCGACTTGATTACTAACAGTCGGAAGCTGATTGGCGAGTCAGGCGTGGAATCGGTGGAGGCGGTGCGGCAATTTCCGCAACGCCTGTTTTCTTTCAGTTCGGAAGTAGATGAAGAGCGGAAGCAGATCAAGGAGTTTCTCTACCAGAACGTTTATTATAGTCCGGCGCAGCAGCGCGACAAACAACAGGCGGAAAAAGTGATTGCCGAGATGTTTGCGTTCTTTATCAAGTCTCCACGAGACCTGCCGGCAAGCTACCAGGAAAAGACGCGGAGCGAGCCGCTGCACAGGATTGTCTGCGACTACGTGGCCGGAATGACGGACAGTTATATCTTTGAGCAGCACCGGCGGTTTTGCGGCGCGAAGAAGAAGGTTCCGGGGCTGAGCCGCTAAAAATCTAAACGCAAAATTGCTGGAACTTGCCACTCTGCCGTCGCGTATCACAAGACAGGTTGAAGTGTGTAAAGGAGGCAGGCTATGAAAATAGTGTTCGCGTCGGCGATGTTCCTGGCGGTGCTGTCGCTCACGCCGGTTAGGTTGGGAGCGCAGACTTCAAGCAATCCGGCGGAGAAAGATTTTGTTTCAGGCGGCAAAGTTGAAATGACGCTTGAATCGGGCGATTACGACATCCGGGCGAGCTCGGACAATCACATTCATGTGCGCTGGAATGAGGCGAGCAAAGCGCGTGTGAAGCTGACAACGAATGGGAAGTCGGCTGACTTGCGCGTGGAGAACACGCCGAACAATGATTTTCATGCCACCATTGAGGTCCCAGCGATTACTGACCTGCGCATCCGGCTGACCGCGGGAGATATGAGCGTTACAGGAATTAAGGGCGACAAGGATATTGAAATCAATGCCGGTGACTTGAATATCTCGGTAGGCAGCTCCAGCGATTGGGGCGATGTGGACGCGTCTGTGACTGCCGGAGATTTAAATGCGCCCGCGTTTAAGGCGGCCACCGGAGGATTGTTCCGGTCAATCAAGTGGAAAGGCCCCGGCAAGTACCGGTTGCATATCCATGTGACGGCCGGTGATGTGAACCTGAGAAATTGACGATCTGAGCTTGCGGCCCGGCCGCGATCACCTATAGATGCGAAATCAATTTGTTCGCGATGTCAGAGCCCAGCGTGCGGGCTTCCGGCAAAGATATGGTTTCCAGTTTGAACATGCTATTGCCTTTGAGGACATAGAAGGCGTGGCCGAAGGAGCCGATCATGGCGTGGTCACCGACGCCGTTGACTTCGTCGAAACCCGGGACCACGGACAGGGTCGTGCGAAGGGGCCACCAGTCACTGCTGTCGAACTTTTGATTAACACTGAAGGCGAAGACTCTGCCGCTGGGGTCGGGCGCGCTGAGCCCGAAGCTTTTGACGATGCCTTCCATCTCTTTGGTGTGCTTCAGCATTCCCAGCGGATTGTCATTCTTTGAATTTGCATTCGCGCCAGGCTCATTGCTGACCTTTTCTGAATCGCGCCGGGCCTGCTCAATGGCGCGTTTTTGCAGCTGAGTAAACGCCGCCGGGTTGGTGTAGTAGGCGCAGCCAGGATCGCCGTTGTCCATGATTTCTGCGCTACGCTCCACGGTGACGCCGATTGACTGTTGCAGCTCTGCCGTCGAAAGCAGCCGGCACATGTTGCCCTGCCCGACTTCAGAACCGAATGATCCGCCGGTAATAGAAGATACTTTGCTCTTGACCCAGTGAACGCCGTAAAACACCGCCCCAAAGGCCGACAGAGCGAGTACCAGAAGGATTCCTCCGACGATCAGTAAAGCTTTGCCGCCGCCGGAAGATTTTGGCGGCTGCGCGGTGAGTGGTTGAGAAGCTGATTGCTGAGCCAAAGGCGGCTGCGCCGAAAGTTGCTGAGGAACACTTTGCTGCGCTATTGGCGGCTGACTCGCAATCGGCTGCTGTAAAGATGATTGCTGTGATGCTGGCGGCTGCGTAGCCGCTACGGGCTGCGGCGCTTGTGGATTCGGAACGGCAGGTTGAGCAGGCGCGGTGGCAGACTGAGCGCGGTGACCGCATCGTCCGCA
>DATCAX010000507.1:0-9207 GCA_036512375.1 Candidatus Angelobacter sp.
CGCTCGGTTCCCGGTTAAGGCCCGGGTCAGGATGACGCGGTTAGACGGGACGGGGTTCCTGTGATGAGCACTCCCGCATGAGGCATCGCATGCGAGCTGCCGGTTACCACCACACCATCAGCAAGCGAAAACAGCGGAAGCAAAATTACCGGCTCAGCCGTCCCTGGCGGGGACTCGGTTGGTCTCTACAGCTTTCCCGCCGTTGAAACGGCGGGCTACTACGATGCGTCCCGCTAAAGCGGGACTGGAATTAAGTCGTGACGACGTTTTTGCCCGATATCGCGCGAAATGTTGCAACAAGCGATAGTCAGTCTGGGATGAGCCATTTTGTTGCGGCTTTTTAGGCTCGTAACAGGTGTTTTTTCTTGTTGACAATTCGTTGTTTGTTTGGTAAAGTGTGATTGGTTCTCGCCGGGAGCGGCGCCGGCGAACCGTCTCTAAACAGGCAGCAAGAGCAAGCCGGTTTTGTGATTCGGGTGATCCCAAGCGCGGAGGCGGGGAAACCCAAAAAGGCCAGCAACCATGCGATCTAGTGGGCCCACCGTAAGGGTCACGGAAAGCATCCTCGGTATTTCAGCAGTCTGCATTCAGCAATCTGCGATCCAGCAATAAAACAATAGGGATATGTGTGTTTGGGAGCTGCTAGCCGCTAGCTAGTAGCCAGAGCGCACAACTGCGGCTCCTGGTATTTGGTATTTGGTATTTGGCATTTGGCAAGAGCCAAATCCACACCTTAAACCGAAGCCAAAAGCCACAGCCGAGGGCGACTGTGCCACACGAGCAAGAATCGGCAGGCTTCAACAAATTTCTTCTACGGAGCGAGAGCGATGAACATACCACTGATGAACACTGGTGACAGTGATATTGAGATCGTCAGATCGGGGCATCGGGTGATCGGAAAACCGGCGGGGAAGTTGCCGGAATTGCCTGATTGCCGAAATTGGGAAACCAAGGACTCGCCGCAATGAACGCGGATGAGCACAGAATCGAGGAATAGAAAAACTAATACCACTGATCGCGGATGACACTGATCAGCCAGGCCAGATTAAGGAGCGCTTACCAAAGTTCCAAATTGGAACGCGGTTGGCATGTCTGGGGCACTGTACCAAAAAAATTTATTCAGGGCTGCTGCCGGTCTTGTAGTATTTACCGCAGTCTAAAGAACGACCTCGTTATAGGGTTCAGATCCGCTCCACTTTCGTTTCAGTTCAAACAAATCATCGCCGGTTCCAAAGGGCACAAGGGCTCCGTAATGGCACCACGGTTCAGCACAGAAGAGAAACTTTTTCTCACTCGACGCCGAGTGATCCGCCGTGACTCGCAGGCGATTGTGAGCAGACCGATTGCATTTACCATGTCCCGCTGCCTTTTTTTGGAGCCTCAACTATCTCTAAATCGCAAGGAACAAGAACGTTCATTTTGAACGCCAAGGAGCAAAGAATGTCCCGATCGTCGCGTGGTCCAGCGTTGTTTCTGTTTCTCTTTTTGCTTTCTGCAGCCCTGCCCATACTGGCGCAGGTTTCACAATCCGTTAATGTAAGCCAACAACCGCCGGTGACGGCAAGTCCGGTTGCAGTGTCTAATACGCCAATACTTCATGGTGTTCCATGGAGAGATCCCAACACGACTGGAGCGGTAGTAGGGTTCGCGGCTCCTGCCGGAGCGCACCTGACATACTTTGGTGGTCCGATCATTTCCAACGTCCAGGTGGTGCAGGTATTGTACGGAAGCGGTTCGTACAACGCACAGGTCGCTGGAAGCTCCTCGCCCACCATGGGCAATTTCTACAGTGATATCACCAGCAGCGGACTCATCACCCTGATGCAACAGTACAATACGCCCGCTTCAGGGGGCACTGGCCAGACGTTCGGGAATGGCTCATTTGGCGGACTGTTCCAGATTGTTCCGGCCGCAGGCAACAACGGTTCTACCATCAGTGACGCACAAATCCAGTCGGAAATTCTGGCCCAGATCACAGCGGGACATCTGCCCGCGCCGATTCTTGATGGCCAGGGTAACCCAAACACCCTTTATATGATCTTCTTCCCCCCGGGAAAGACCATCACACAAGGCGGATCATCAAGCTGCGTAGGCGGCGGTTTCTGCGCCTATCATGGCACTACAAACAGTCTGCTTAACGGGAAGCATGTTCTGTACGGCGTAATGCCTGACATGCAGGCCGGCAGCGGTTGCTCGACGGGTTGTGGTTCATCGTCAGTGTTCGGGAACTATACCTCCGTTACCAGCCACGAGTTGGTAGAAGCCATGACGGACGCGGATGTGGGCATCGCAACCACCTTCTCTGCGCCGCTGGCATGGTATGACATGACGAACGGCGAAATTGGTGACATCTGCAACGGCCAGCAAGCTTCCTACGTCGCCAACGGCACCACATATACAATCCAGCTGGAATTCTCCAACGCCGCGAATAATTGCGTCACTTTCCCGGCCGGGGCACCTTCTCCAAACTTCACGCTGTCGGCGTCGCCTTCAAGCGTGAGCGTTGTACAGGGCGGCACCGGAAGCAGCACTGTGTCGGTGACACCTTCGGGCGGATTTACGGGCAGCGTGAGTCTATCGGCGTCTGGGTTGCCGGCAGGCGTAACGGCGAGCTTCGGGACGAATCCGACCACAGGCAGCAGCGGAGTAACGTTCACGGCATCAGGAACCGCAACGACCGGGACTTCATCGGTGACGATTACCGGCGTTTCGGGAGCGCTGACCCACACAACGTCCATTTCGCTGACGGTTAGCGCGACAGCAACACCGAACTTCTCGCTGTCGGCATCGCCCTCAAGCTTGACCGTCAAGCAGGGAACCGCGGGCAGCAGCACGATTACTGAATCGCCTTCCGGTGGATTCACCGGCAGCGTGAGTTTATCGGCGTCTGGGTTGCCGGCAGGCGTTACTGCCAGTTTTGGCACAAACCCGACGACTTCAACCAGCGTGTTGACTTTTACGGCCAGCACCACCGCCGCCGTGGGAACCAGCACGATTACGGTCACCGGAACTTCGGGAACGCTGACCCATACAACGTCCATCAGCCTCACGATCAGCTCCTCCGCCACCTCTTCGAACCTGATCGTCAACGGTGGATTTGAAACCGGCAGCGCTACTCCGTGGACCCTCACGGCCGGCGTGCTGAACAACTCCGCTTCTGAGCCCGCGCACACCGGATCATGGGATGCATGGCTTGACGGCTATGGCACTACGCATACCGATTCCGCCACCCAGACCGTTACTATTCCTTCGACTGCCGTCTCTGCCAACCTGACTTTCTGGTTGCACATCGACACAGCCGAAACCACCACCACCACAGCGTTTGACGTGTTGACCGTCCAGGTCCTGAACAGCGCCAACACTGTGATCGGCACGCTGGGATCATTCTCCAACCTGAACAAGGCTGCCGGTTACCAGCAGCACACGTTCAGCGTTCTCAGCTTCAAGGGCCAGACCGTCAAGATCCGGTTCATTGGCACTGAAGACACCAGCCTGCAAACCTCGTTCGTTCTTGACGACATAGCCTTGAATGTCCAATAACGTTTGAGCGTCTGTAAAAATCCTCCGGGGCCGTCATGGCCCCGGATTTTTTTCACGACCTTCAGCCCTTCGGTGCCACGCCTTTGTTCCTGTGCATTAGAATTGGGCGGGCCAGAACCGCGTATGCGCGGAAAGGGTTCCACCGCAGTTCCCGCGTTTGTTCTTGCTCTGCGATTTTCGCAGCCTTTGCAATTCCCGCAACTGGAGAAGAAATGCACAAGACCGTACTGCTGTTTCTCTTTCTCGTGTGCCTGCTGGCCACCGCCCGTGAAAGTGTTCCCGCGCCGCATGTTGTTCCCGCAAAAGTTGGTATGGTGCTGATTGGCGCCACGCGCCAGGGCTTTGCGCTTGCCGCGGACGGCTCTTCTCTCAATGCCGATGGTCGCGTCAGCCAGGAGCAAAGATTGTTTCAAGCCGGCAGGCACGGCGCTATCATGATCGCCGGCAGCGTTTCCACTCAGGATCCTGTCACCAAACGTGTGCGCGAGGAAGTAAACGTTGGACGCATCGCTGGCCCCTGGCTGGCTGCTCATCCGGATGCAGACCTGCAAACTGCCGACCGTGAGGTTAATGCCGCAGTCGCCGCCGCCATGAACAAATTCCTTGCCACGCGCAGCGCCGGTGCGGAGGGCGGCGCGTTCAAATACGGCATCATCGCCGCCGGTTCCGTCGACGGCAAGCCTACGCTCATCGCCACCAGGTATTTCATGCCCGGCCCAAAAGGCAAAGCCATGCGCGCGGAGCGCACTTCTTCCGTTGCCCAGCCCGGGGAAATCTGGATTTTCAGCCGGTCCAGCGTGCCCCTGGAACTCTTGGCTGGAAAATCCAACACATTGGAACAGTTCAGGGGAGATCCAGCGGTCAAGAAATTTCGTTCATCACAAGGTTCAGGTCTTGCCGAGCAGGACTATCTCACCTTGTTCGATCGGATATTGAAAGCCTCTGAATCGGACCAGGGCAAGAAGCTGGACGGTAAGCGCGCCATCGTCGCTCCACCCAACCGCTTTGCCACCGTCACATCAAAAGATGGCTTCGCCTGGGGCACAGTCCCCAACTGAAGGGCGGATCGCTTCGGAGACGCGGCACTGTCAAAACTCTATTTGGCAACCTTGGGCGGTTGGTTGAGCAGAAGCCAGTACAATCCGAGATTTGCCACAGCATCGGCGAATCGCTCGAAGTTCACCGGTTTCACGATGTAGCTGTTCACGCCGAGACCATAGCTCTCCACAATATCGCTCTGCTCTTTCGACGAAGTGAGGACGACGACGGGGATGATTTTGGTGCGCGGATCACCTTTAACCCGCCGCAATACCTCCAGTCCATCGACCTTCGGCAACTTGAGGTCAAGCAGGATCACTCTGGGTGTATCCGTGATCTTACGCGCGGAGTGCGGACCTTCACAGAAAATGAAGTCCAGCGCTTCCGCACCATCACGAGCGACATGGATGTGGTTCGCAAGCTTAGCTTTGCGTAACGAGCGTAGCGCCAGTTCCAGGTCGTCGGGGTTGTCCTCGACCAACAATACCTCTACTGCGTTTGCTTCGCTCATTGTCTCGTATCCCCTCCTAGTGTGAAATAAAAAGTGGCGCCGCGATCCACCTCCGCCTCCGCCCACACGCGTCCGCCATGGCGCTTGGTGACTTGGTGCACTATGGCGAGACCGACACCCGTTCCCTCGTATTCATCCACCAAGTGCAGCCGTTGAAAGACGCCAAATAATTTGTCGGCATAGCGCATGTCAAAGCCCGCACCGTTGTCGCGGACGAAATACACATTCTCACCGTTCTGCTGTATGCAACCAATTTCGACGACCGCCTGCTCACGCTTCGACGTGTATTTCCGCGCGTTGGAGATCAGGTTTACCCATAATTGTCTGAGCAATGCCGGGTCGCATTGGCACGATGGAAGATCGCCCAGGCAGATCTTGATCTGGCGTTCCTCCTGCTGGGTGCTAAAATCCGCGAGGACTGCACGCACGAGCGTAGCGATCTCCACTGTTTTTTTGTGCAACGGTTGGCGACCCAGCTGCGAGAATCTCAGCAAATCGTCGATCAATACGCCCATTCGCTGTGCGCCTTTGCGAATTGTCTGCAACTGGCGGTGTCCTTCGTCCGGCAATTGTGGCCCAAAATCCTCCAAAACCGCCTGGGAAAACCCGTCCATGGCCCGCAGGGGCGCACGTAGGTCGTGTGATACCGAATAGGAAAATGCCTCTAGTTCCTTGTTTGCAGCTTCCAGTTGCGCAGTTCGCTCCACAACTCGGATTTCCAGTTCGTCGTTGAGTTTGCGGATTTCGCGCTCATCGGCTCTCCTCTGTGTGATGTCGCGGAACGCCACCACCCCGCCCCGCACCACTCCGTCCGTGTCTCTCAGAGGACTGGCGCTGGCCTCGATCCAAATTCCGCCTGCGACCTCGGGGTTGCGCAGAAATATCTCCGCCGCGCAAGCCTCTCCTCGAATGGCGCGCGCCAACGGATTCTGTTCAGCGGGAAGGGGAGTGATGCCGTCCGCTAAGTATTGGCCATAATGTGCGGACCACTCTTGTATGCGAAGGTCGGCGGGGCCGTAGCCCACAATGCTCTGCGCCGCCCGGTTCCAAATCAAGAATTTCCCATCGGCGTCGGCGGCGACGAGGCCCTCGGCCATGCTGTCCAGCACAGATTCCAGCATGAGCGTTTGAGTTTCCAGGGCTTGCCGCGAATGGGCCAGTTCTTCCGCATGCCGCGCCAGTTCCGCCTCGCTCCGTTTTCGTTCGGTGATATCGTGGAGAACAGCGACTCCTCCACACAGGCTTCCCCGAGCGTCGTTCAAGGGCCGTGCTGTGATTTCTACAAATCTTCCCGGTGCTGTTTCCGGCGACTGAACGATCAACTGCACTTGCACCGATTCCCCTTGCAGAGCCCGAACCAGCGGAAGGCTATGTATTGGGCAGGGCGTGATTCCGTCGGGCAGGAAAACCTGATAGTGAGGGGTCCATTCTTCGGTAGGGATGTCGGCGGCTCCGCGGCCCATAATCTGGTTTGCAGCATCGTTCCAAAGAAGAAAGTTGCCTTCCCGGTCTGCAGCAATCAGTCCCTCGCCCATGCTATCGAGGATCAGTTTTAGCATGGCTGTCTGGGCCTCCAGATCTCCGCGCGAGTGAGCCAGGTCCTCAGCTTGTTGGGCCAATTCCGTTGCCAACTTGGCTAGCCGCTCTTCTGCCTGTTTGCGCTCGCTGATATCGGTATTCGTTCCCAACCAACGGGTCACGTGCCCTTCCGAATCCTTAACGGGCAAGACGCGGGTGAGGAACACCCGAAAACTCCCGTCCGCTCCGCGCAGCGGGAATTCCATATCGAACGGTGTACCGCCGGCAATCGCGTCTTTCCATCGGTCCAGCACCTTGGCAGGACCTCAGGATCATGGACGCTCTGCCACCCCCAACCTTCCATCTCCTCGGAAGTTTTGCCAGTGTAGTCGTACCAGCGCTGGTTGTACCAGAAAATGTGTCCGTCGGCCTCGGCCATCCACGCGAGTTGCGGAATACCATTGACCATCGCCTGGAAACGTACCTCGCTTTCGCGCAACGCTTCTTGCGCCCGTTTACGTTCGGTAATGTCGCGAGCGATTTTTGAAGCTCCTACAATCGCTCCGCTGCCGTCCTTGATAGGCGAAATTGTCGCGGAAACTTCAATCCTCCTGCCATCCTTGCGCACCCGGACCGTTTCGAAATGCTTAACACTTTCACCGCGCGCAATTCGAGAGAGAATCTCGGCTTCCTCATTCGCTCGTTCTGGCGGTAAAAGCATCAGCATGGACTTGCCCACAGCTTCTGCCGACGAATACCCGAATATCTTCTCCGCGCCTGCATTCCAGGCTGTGATGATCCCGTCCGGAGTCTTGCTGACGATGGCGTCCTCGGACGACTCGACCACGGCTGCCAGGCGTTCACGCGATTCCTCCGCTTTCTTTCGCTCCGTGATGTCGGCCCGGATGGCGACATACTGGCGGGGTTTGCCCTGCTCATTGAGAAATGGAACAATCGTGGTGTCAACCCAGTAGAAAGATCCGTCTTTGGCCTTGTTTTTGATTTCGCCATGCCAGACCTGCCCATTCGCAATCGTGGTCCACAGGTCACGAATAAACTCCTTCGGATGAAAACCAGAGTTGATGATGCGATGGTCTTGCCCCAGCAACTCTTCCCGCGAGTATTTGGAGATTGCGCAGAATTTGTCGTTAACGTAGCGGATCTTACCCCGCTGGTCGGTGATCGCTACGATAGCGTGCTCATCCAGGGCAGCCTTGAGATCCCCAATTTCCTTAAATGAGACCTTCAGTTGCTCTTCTGTGTGCTTGCGTTCGCGAATAGCAGCATTGAGGAAGAACAATCCTAACGACAATATCGCCAAACTGAGAAAGGTTCCCAAAGACAGCAGCAAAAATGTGTGAAAACGCCAGCCAAGAAGTACTGAAATGCCAAGCATAGCAATGAGGATGCCCAGCCATAGCGCTATCTTGCGCGGCGTCGGGATGTAATTCACGGACATCGTTACGGGTTCCCTCGATGGCGTCAGCTATTGCTGAAAAGCAGCTGGTTTTACCGGGCGGCGGGCTGGGCCCGAAGCAGCCATACGAATGGTGCGACTAAGCTCGTTAAGGCTATATGGCTTAGAGAGAAAAATTGCATCACTTTCCAGGGCTCCATCTTCAACCCCACGATCCACGTAACCGGACAAGTAAACCACGTGCAGGTCTGGCCGCATTTCCAAAGCAGCTTTTACTAACTCCGGACCGCGTATGCCAGGCATGATGACGTCAGTCATCAAGATGTCAATAGGGGCCTCATGAGTGCGACAAATTTCCAGGGCCTGCAAACCATTGGCGGCACAGAGTACCTTGTATCCGCGGGACTCAAGATACTCGCAGGTTATTCCCCGCAGGGCGGCCTCATCTTCCACCAGCAAAATAGTTTCCGAGCCACCCGGCGCCACGGACGCACTCGCGGTCGGCGCCGCTTCCTTGGCTGCTCTATCGGCGGGAAAATAGATATTGAACGTCGTGCCTTTACCGGGCGTACTGTCCACCGCGATGAACCCCGCGTAATCCCGGACGATTCCGTAGACTGTAGCCAGCCCCAGTCCGGTTCCTTTGCCACGTTCTTTGGTGGTAAAAAACGGTTCAAAGATGTGCGATTGCACGTCAGCGGACATGCCTGTTCCGCTATCGGTAACGGAAAGCCACACATACTTTCCCGGCGGCAGTTCCACTTTGCCGCTCTCGATCTTCGGCATGTCAAGAACGACGTTGCCGGTCTCAATCACCAGTTTGCCTCCGGAGGGCATAGCATCGCGCGCATTTACGGCGAGGTTCAAGATGATCTGTTCGATCTGGGAACGGTCTGCGGACACGCGATCCAGTTGTTGCCCTGTATTGAAAATGACGTGGACGTCTTCGCCCAGCAACCGCGGCAGCATTTTGCGCAGGTCCCGCAATACGACGTTGAGATCGAGCGCGATCTTCTCCGGGACCTGCTTCCGGCTGAACGCCATCAACTGCTGCACCACTGAAGCGGCGATGGAGGTGGCGTCGTTAATCTGCTTGATGTATCCGCTGATTCTTTGCTGGTTGGCCTTGTGATGATCCAGCAGCTCCGCGCTGCCCCGGATGATCATCAGCAGGTTGTTGAAG
>DATCAX010000508.1:0-5833 GCA_036512375.1 Candidatus Angelobacter sp.
GCTGATTCGGAAAGGCATCTACGATGGGAGAGCGGGCGGCGGCATGGTGGGCAGGATGGGCAGCGCTCAGTCAGAGCTGCAAACGCTAGTTGATCCCGCGCACCGGCATGTAATCGAAGAACAGAACCACAAACGCGCAGAGCATGACGATGCGGGAGATGATCCGGACGTGAATTGAATTCCTGATTTGCGATACGTCGCACCCCTGTGTACCATTCCTCCGCTATGAAAATCTGGCTTGCTCTTGTTCTGCTCTTTTCCTCAGCAAGTTTTGCCCAATCCCATCCGGCCACGTCGGGCGATGACACAGAGCATCTTCTGCAAATGCTGGCAGACGCTCCAGGACCTTCCGGCTTTGAAGAGCCGGTGCGCAAGATCATGGTGGAGCGCATGAAGCCGCTGGCGGAAAAAATCAGCTATGACGGTCTGGGATCGGTGATTGCCGTCCAGGGCTCGAGCGGCCCGCGCATTATGGTGGACGCGCATATGGACGAACTGGGCGGCGTAGTGCGGCGCGTGAGCAATGACGGCTACCTGACTATGCAGATGCTGGGCGGCTGGCTCGACCAGGCTCTGGTGGACCAGCGCTGGACAATTATTGGATCGAAAGGCCCGGTGCGCGCGATTACTGGCATTCGCGACATTCACATTGTGCCGCAGGAGGAGCGCGCAAAGGTATATCCACGCGAATCGATCTTTCTTGATGTGGGCGCAAAGAACGCGGTCGAGGTTGCGGCCCTGGGATTGGAAGCGGGCGATCCCGTGGTGCCGGACGCGCCTTTTGCCGTAATGAACGGGAGCCAGAATTATTTAGGCAAAGGCTGGGACGACCGCGTGGGTTGCGCAGTGGTGATCGAGGCGATGAAGAAGCTGGCGCACGCGCCGCATCCGAACCAGATTTTCTGGGTGGCGACCGTGCAGGAAGAAATCGGCCTGCGGGGCGCGCATACCTCCAGCGATCTGGTGAAGCCGGAGATTGGCATTGCGATTGAAGGCGGCGTCACGCGCGACGCGCCGAAAGTCGGAGCGGAAGAGGCACAGGAACTGCTGGGCGGCGGGCCGGCGATTTTTCTTTACGACTCCAGCGCGCTGCCCAACCTGAAATTGGTCTCGTTGATCAAGCAGACGGCAAAAGAAAAGACCATTCCGCTGCAAAGCGACCTGATCCAGGGCTATGGCGACGACTCCGCCGAGATGCAAAAAAGCAATGGCGGCGCACCAACTGTGAACATGGTGGTCCCGGTGCGCTATACGCACTCGCATAACGGCATCATGAACCGGGGCGACTTTGACAAGATGGTGGACCTGCTGGTGGCGGTGCTGCAAAAGCTCGACGCAAAGACCGTGGCGAACCTGCGGGACTTTACGCCGCAGTAGCGCCGCACGAAGAATTAAAGGCGGACCTAAAAGATTTAGCCGCGAATTAACGCGAATGAGCACGAATCAAGAAGGGCTGTCTTGTGAGGGAGAAAAGCGATGGAGGATTCAGCAGGAGTTTCCGGTTTCGTAGGGGATTCAACGTCTCAGGCGCAAGCAGACCCCAAAGCCAGATCCAATCCAAGCTGCCGTAATAGATCGTACGCTGCCAACGGCTGTTACTTGTTTGCTCTCTGCTTTGTCACTCTCATCCAGTGTCCATCCAAACCTCTCGTCACGCTGCCGCCCGCCGAAACTCCTGTATTGGAAACGCTGCTTGACATTGATAACAACGCCATCGCTGCTTTCGGCGCTCCGGGCGTTTTCCAGATGCTGCCGGGACAGAGAATCGAGCTGCGCTTCCGCGCCATGTATCCCACGAACATAGGGGTTGGCATCAACTCGAACAGACTTACTGAAGTTAAAGATACGGCGGCCCACCCTGAGCTTGATGGTTTCTTCCACACACAGGCCGCGGTGCCGGTTTCAGGCAGCGATCCGCGATTTTTCTGGCGTGTCCTGGTGGTTCTGCCCAAGGCGCAACAAGGCATTGTGAATTACACGCTCTCAATCTTCGATATCTCACAAGACCAAAACCAGACCGGGACCCAGAAAGAAGCAGCGGCGACGTTCACGATTTTTCGCATGCCCAACCTCACGCCGCAGCCAAGCACCATACTGTTTCAGAATGGCTCGGCTGTCCCAGACCAGAAACACGATCGCGACGGTGCAAACGGGGCGTTGATCCTGGGGAACATAAGCCTGGCGGGCTGGTTGATTGAAACACCCGGGCCAAGCGGCGATAACAGCATTGAGGACATCCACTACGCCGTGTGGTTGGACAACGATTTCATCGAGCGCAACTACGGAGCAACAACCAACGGGCTGAATACGGCCATCATGCCGGGGCGCTGGTACACGGAGCTTGACAACATCTTCAATCCCAAAGTGCGAATACCGCTGACCGGAGGCAATGCGCCAACCGCTTCCAACTTCCTTTTGCCTGGCCTGGATGGATTTACCGTGGAACTGAACGCCTGGCATAAATCAAAACATAACGGCCAAGTCCCGTCCGGCTGGATGGCAGACCCTGATCCGGTGGCGCGTCCCGATGTGGCCTGGCCTTTTCAGGTGACGCGGCCGTTTGGTATTGCCGCAGACCTGCAACAAGGCGACTACGTGATCCTTACCGGAGCGCTGGTACAGGATTCCGCGCACCAGCATGAAAACCCGCCGCACAGTGCAAACTATTGGGTGGATGGGTGCTGGGAGAGCCACTATAAAGGCCAGGGCGGCTGGCTGGAAATTCATCCGGTTGATTCGGTCCGGCTGGTGGCGAAACAGCAAGCGCCGCTGGTGCGCAAGCAGCCGAGGATGATCCAGGTGTGTAACGACAACTCAGGCCAGATGCCTGGAAGCTTGAACATCGACGTTCCGCCAGAGCCAGAATTACCGCCCACGGATTTCTCCCAACTGCGTTTCCGCGAGATTATTGATGATCGCTTCAGTGATATGCCATCGCTGATCCAGCACACGGTCGAGATAGATACGTGCGATCCTACGAAGCTGCACCTGCAACTGGCAGTGGGTCCACAAGGCCATTTCAAGGCCGTCTATCTGGTCTGGTGGGACGAAGGACAGACAAAACGGCCGGCCAAATGTACCCAGCGGCCGCAGGGAACGCCTGATCCTACCGATCTACCGGTCTGCAGCAAGAAACCATATTTGCCGCAGTGCAAGAATCCCAGCAGGGACCCGGCCCCGTAGCCTTATGGGTGGACAGGGCAAGATTCGCTAGCGTTTGGATTTAGCCGCGAATTTGCGCGAATAGCAAGGTAGGGATTGTCGAGAAAATATTTTTCGCAAACCATGTCCCGGGAAGTCGGGAAACACTGCATATATAAGTAGGGGCGGTTTTTTACGGGTGGTGCTTGGTCCTTGGTATTTGGTAGTTGGTACCTGGCTCGCGTGTCAGGGGGCTGAAGCAATTTGTGCGGCGATTGCCGGATTGGAGACTATAGGGCTCCCTCGCTACGCTCGAGATTTCACATCATTCTTCTGCCGGCGGCGTACGTCCAGTCAGGTTTTCCAGTTGGCGCCGCCAATCCAGTTCTTCCACAAATGCGGCTGACTGGCGCCAGCCGGCTTTTACCTTCACGAAAAGCTCCAGATAGACCTTTTTGCCGAAGCGCTTTTCCAGTTCCATGCGAGCCGAGGTCCCCATCTGTTTGAGTTTCTGGCCGCCCTTGCCGATCAAGATGGCCTTCTGGCTGTCGCGTTCGCAAAAAATGGCGGCGGCAATGCGCAGCAGCCTGGGCTTATCTTCAAAACTTTCAACGATGACAGCCGTCGCGTAAGGAACTTCTTTCCCGGTCTGGAGCAGAACTTTTTCGCGGATGATTTCTGAAGCCAGAAAGCGTTCAGGCTGGTCAGTGAGCTGGTCTTCAGGAAAGTATGGCGGGCTCTGGGGCAGCGCGCGAATCACTTTATCGAGCAGCACTTCAAGCCCTTCACCTTTCAAGGCCGAAATCGGAATGACCTCTTGAAATGAGTGCAACTGGCTGTAACGCTCGATGACTGGCAGCAGACGTTCTTTGTGCAGGCGATCGACTTTGTTCAGCAGCAGGAAGACCGGCGCGCCGGAGCGCTTCACCAGTTCAAGGACCTGCTCATCAGCGGGGCCGAAGCGATCGGTGGCGTCGACGAGCAACAGAACGAGATCGCGGCTTTCCAGAGCAGCATGAATTTCCTGCATCATTTTGCGATTGAGACGGCTATCCGGCTTGTGCACGCCGGGAGTATCAATGAAGACGATCTGACCGGCGGGGCGTTTGCGCTGGGCTTTGACGTTGAGAATGCCCTGGATGTTCATGCGCGTGGTCTGCGGCTTTTCCGTGACGATGGCAATCTTCTCGCCGACCAGTGCGTTGAGCAGCGTGCTTTTGCCCGCGTTGGGGCGGCCGATGATGGAAACAAAACCTGAGTGTTGCTGCGCCATTATGCCTCTGCCTGTCGGGGAGAAGAATCGGCTTGCTCCGGCTGCGACCGGGAAACCCTGACCTTTCCCACTTTACGATCTGTGGACTCAAGGATTTCAAAACGCAAGCCCTCATCTTCAACCACCTCACCGGGTTGGGGAATGCGGCCGGCGATGGCGCTGACGAGGCCGCCGACGGTGGTGGTGTCACGCGGGTCGAGGCGCATATCAAAGAGGTCTTGCAAGCGGCCCACGTCCACGGCGCCCAGCATGACATAAGCCAGATCATCTTCGCGAACGATGTCATGCGAAAGTTCATGCTCATCGCGGATTTCGCCAACGATTTCTTCCACCAGATCTTCCAGAGTCACGAGACCGGCGACGGAGCCGTATTCGTCAATGACGATGGCCATATGGATGTTGTCTTTCTGCATCTCGCGGAGAAGCTGTGAAGTCATTTTAGTTTCAGGCACGAACAGGACGGGCCGCAGGAGTTTGGCCACGGTGGTGGTGCGGGCGTCAGCCTCAGGGAGTTGGATGAGATCATGTGCAAGGACCATGCCTTCAATGTTATCGATGCTGGTGGAAAAAACGGGCACGCGGGAGTGCGGCTTGTCACGCAGGAGCGAGGTGAATTCTTCAATGGAGGTGGTGGACGGAACAGCAAAGATGTTGGGGCGCGGCGTCATCACGTCACGCACCGTCTTGTCACCGAATTCAACCACGGACTGGATGAGCTGGCGATCACTCTCCTGCAAAATACCCTCTTCTTCCGCGGCTTCAATCAGGGCGTCCACGGCTTCTGAAGGATGCTCGGGCTCTTCAGGTTTATGCGGCTCAGCCAGAGCGGCGACGGAGAGTCCGAAACTAAGAGCGACCGTGATGGGCAGCATGAGATAAATCAGAATTTGCAGAAGCGGAATGAATTTCAC
Source organism: Candidatus Angelobacter sp. (assembly GCA_036512375.1). GTDB lineage: Bacteria > Acidobacteriota > Terriglobia > Terriglobales > Acidobacteriaceae > Angelobacter. The sequence goes on from DATCAX010000508.1 coordinate 5,326, forward strand.
CAGCCACACGCCGCGCGTGCGCGTGAAAAGCATGTAAGGCAAGAGGCGGTTGCAAACAATAATGACCAGGATGATGCCGATAATGGCCTGGATGATTTCCGGCCAGATCCAACGACTGTCGCGAAAAACGAGGTCACCGATGATGAAGGCGATGGAAGCCGTGCTCAGTTGCGTGAGCGTAGAGAAGGTGAGGGCCGCGCGCTGGCTGGAGCGAAGCAGCCGGGGCTGGACAAGTTTTTCAAAGGCTTCAATGTTTTCCTGAAATTCACGGCTCAGGAATTTACCGCTCTCAGTGTAAAGGCGCTCAACATAAGAGACGAGCACGAGAAGGCCGCAGAGGAGCAGCACGATCGTGTATAGAGCCACAAGGGTCATTGAGTAATCCTGCGGCGGGCAGCGCTGGGCCGGCGCGTAACGGCTACGCGCCGGCGGGAATTCTTTGGGATGGTTTTGGCGGCTGCGGCTGCGGCTGCGGCTGCGGCCTTCGGTGCCGGTATGCCGCCGGCAT
>DATCAX010000509.1:0-8638 GCA_036512375.1 Candidatus Angelobacter sp.
CAATTCCCAGCCCGCATATACCCAAAAGCCTTCCGATAAAGCCCAGCAGCCTAACCGATACGGGATCGTGCGAGTGGAAAACAAGAAGGACCTGCGCATTGTGGGCAAGCTCAACGTGGCCATGTATGGCAAGGTCAGTCAGAAAGAAAGCTGGATCCCTGTGGCCACTTCACCCCTTGGCGACTGGGTCAAACTCACGCCATCTGAACCGCTGCCCCCGGGTGAATACGCGGTTGTCGAGTTGCTGGATAAAAAACAGATCAACCTTTTTGTGTGGGACTTTGGGGTAAATCCGGCGGCGCCGCAGAACGCCGGCGCGTGGATGCCACGCCAACCGGACAAGGGAAATACGTCTCAAACTCCGGCTCTGGAGAAAAGGCCGAAGTGAAGCTCCTCTGAAATCCCGAATCCTGCGCAAGCGGGTGAGAGAACCCTATGGCAATTGATCACTCCAGTTATAAAAAGCCGTACCAGCTCTTCCAGTTCCACTCTAGGCAACTGTCGTCGCGCGATTTGACGTTAAAAGCCGGCATTACTTGTGCTGTTACATCGTCGCAATAGCAGTCTCAGGGAGATCAGAAGGAACTTCTCGTGGGGTCGCGGAATCTTGCGTGGCCATAGGGTTCCCTCGCTGGCGCTCGGGATTTCAGAGAACGGCTATTTCAGCATCCCCTGCTGCGCGACGGCGATATTGTCCCGGCTGGAGTTTTTCACCATATACATCATTTCGTCGGCCTGGCGGATGATTTCGTGAGAACTCTTGGCGTCTTCAGGATACGTAGCCAATCCCATACTGCAACGGACGTTCAAGTTCAATCCGTCCTCCCCAAGGAACACCGTTTTGCGCATCATGTCCTGAATACGCTTGGCCACTACCAGGGCGGATTGTTTATCGGTCTGCGGGAGCAGGATGACGAATTCGTCGCCACCGTAGCGGAAGGCGTAATCGATCAAGCGCAGTTGTGATTTGATCTTAAAGCCGATCTCTTGCAAAAGCTTGCTTCCGACCAGATGGCCGTATGTGTCATTTACGTGCTTAAAATGATCGAGGTCGAGGAAGATTACGCTGAATTCATAGCCGAAGCGCGCTGAGCGGTAAACCTCGGCTTCCAAAGTTTTGTAAAGATGGCGGGCGTTGTAGAGGCCGGTGCAATCGTCAGTGATTGTGAGTTCCTGTATCTTCTCAACCGCGCGGGCGTTATCAATGGCAATGGCAGCGTAATCGCATAGAGCATGCAGGAAGAACATTTCCTGCTCGCCAAAACTTTCCATGGCGCAGTTGATGAGCTGGATGACGCCGAGCACGCGGTGTTTTGATTGCAATGGCACGCAGATGATTGACCGGGTCTTCCATTTGGTCATCTCATCAATGCGTTTGGAAAAGCGGGGATCGTTGTAGACGTCCGGTACGATTAACGACTCACCGTGCCTGGCCACCCAGCCAGCAATGCCTTCGCCCACCTTAAGCCGAACGGTCTTGAGCGTTTCGGCAGCATCACCCACGGCAATAGCGAAATAGAGCTCGTCCTTCTGTTCATCGACCATTAGCAGGGACCATGTATCCGGGCGAAAGAATTCCGCCATCTTGTCCATGATGGTTTGCAGAATTGAATCGAGATTCAGCGACGAGGTAAGGGCCTTCGCCACATCGTTAAATATGGCGACTTCCTGCAATTGCCTCTTGGTCTTACGTTCGGGTCCTGATCCTGCTGCCTCGTTCATTTAGGGGGTAGTCCTTATCAGCCGACTAAGAAAGTATCGAACTTTTTGCGTATTATCGCTTGATTTAGGGAAATCGGCAACCGGCCAATAGACCTGAAACCTTTGGGTAATAGCCCTTACGTACTCTGAAAGTTGTTGTCGAATCAGCAGTTAGGGGGTATTTTGTTATCTACCGGGAGTTTTTGGATTCCAAAATATGGGCCAACTGACTGACTTACCAGCAAAAGGCAATGGAACTGCCATGGGTGCTTTTGGTGATCGGCTTCGGCGTGAACGGGAGATGCGAGGCATCACCCTGGACGAAATTACGGAATCGACCAAGATTTCCCGACGTCACCTTGAAGCGCTAGAAGGGGAGCATTTTGATCAGCTTCCTGGCGGTGTTTTCAATAAAGGTTTTGTCCGTGCTTATGCGCGTTTTCTTGGGCTCGATGAAGACCGGGCGGTAGCCGACTATGCCGCCGCCAGCAACGAGAAGCCAGCACCCGAAGATAAGTTTCCCCTTGAGATACACGTAGAGCCGAACCCGGATTTAAATCCGCGGCGCTCTTACCTGCCGCTGGTCTTTGCCGTAGCGGCTTTGGTCGGCGTCCTGGTGGGTTACGGATTTTGGATCAGATCCAAACCGCACAACACAACTACAGAAGCTGAAAACACGCGCCAGACCACACCCGCCAATGTGGTGACGGAACCTAAGGCCAAAGCTCCGGCACAGGTCACAGCCGCCACCCCTGAACCGGCTAAGGCTTCCGTAACGACTGCTGTGCCCACGGCAATCCCAGTTCAAGCGGAGATCGCGGCTGTTCCGCGGCCTGCGGAGCCGAGACGAGAAGCTGCGGCTGAACCCTCCGTGACACCCACTTCCGGGAAAGAGAAATCCTTTTTTGTGCAGGTGAATGCAAAGGAAGATTCCTGGGTTTCCATTGTCGCCGACGGAAAATCCGTGATGCAGCGCGTCCTGTCAGCTGACAAGCACAAGAAAGTTAAAGCCGGCAAGACGCTCATTCTTAGAACGGGGAATGCGGGCGGGATTGAAGTCAGCTTCAATGGCCGGTCCCTGGGCGCTCTGGGAAATGAAAATGAGCCCCGCACCCTCACGTTTAATGCGTCCGGGCTTGTACAATAAGTCAAGAGACCCAAAAGAATGCCAGGTGATTTGAACCGATAACATGGTTATCGGCCCATTTCACAGTGAAAAACACCCCATTCGGTTGCGTTTCCGCCGGTTGTAACGCCAAAATGTTGTTCCCGACTGGCTTCTTTCGGTAATCTTTATAAATAGTATCCTGAGGGTGGTCCCCTATAGAGTTCATTCGAAATTTTAGGAGGCAAGCAATTGGCTTTACGCGAAAAGTTTTTGTTCACATCTGAGTCGGTCACGGAAGGCCACCCGGATAAAATTGCAGACCAGATTTCTGACGCGATTCTGGATGCGTGCCTGGCGGAAGATCCCCACAGCCGCGTCGCTTGCGAGACGCTGACCGCCACCGGACTGGTGGTGATCGCGGGTGAAATTACCACCAAGACCTATGTGGATTTCCAGAAAATTGTGCGCGGCGTAGTGCAGTCCATTGGCTATGACAACGCCCTTTACGGATTTGATTCCAACACTTGCGCTGTGATTTCCAGCATCAATAAGCAATCGGGCGATATCGCCATGGGCGTGGATACGGGCGGCGCCGGCGATCAGGGCATGATGTTCGGTTACGCCACGAACGAAAATGACAATTACATGCCCACGGCCATTGACCTGGCCAACAAACTCACGCTCCGCCTCACTGAAGTCCGCAAGAGCGGCATGCTTCCTTACCTGCGGCCTGACGGCAAATCACAAGTTACAGTTGAATACGGTTCTGATCACAAGCCCAGGCGCGTGGATGCTGTGGTGATTGCTACCCAGCATGCTGACTCAATCGACAATGAAACGCTGCGCGCCGACATCATGAAGCACGTGATCCAGGCAGCAGTTCCGGCAAACCTGCTGGATGCCGACACTAAATACCATATCAATCCCACCGGACGTTTTGTGATTGGCGGCCCCATGGGTGACACCGGTCTGACCGGCCGCAAGATCATTGTGGACACTTACGGCGGCATGGGGCGTCATGGCGGCGGCGCTTTCAGCGGCAAAGATCCGACCAAGGTTGATCGCTCGGCTTGCTACATGGCCCGCTACATCGCAAAGAACATCGTTGCTTCGGGCCTTGCTGATCGTTGTGAAGTCCAGCTTGCCTATGCCATTGGCGTAGCTGAGCCGGTCAGCGTATTGGTGGACACTTTCGGCACCGGCAAGATTGGGGAGGAAAAGCTGGAACAGCTTGTTCGTGAGAACTTCCAGCTCACGCCGAAAGGGATAATTGAATCTCTCAAGCTGCGCCGTCCGATTTACAAGAAGACTGCTGCTTATGGGCACTTCGGCCGTAAAGACCCTGATTTCACCTGGGAAGCCACCGACAAAGCAGCTAAACTGCGAGAGCAGGGACTGGGCAAAGCTGAGTCTAAAGCGAACATAAGCGCGGCCCGGTAAGAACTTTTCAACGTACAGCGTCCAGGGCCGTAGCGGTGCTACGGCTCTACCGTTGAAAGCCTTCTTCGCTGATATGTTTCAGATTTGGTAACTCTTCAATCCACAATTGACGCCTCAGTGAGGCTCTCGACAGGAAAAAAATGTCAACATCCGTTGCTACGCAAACTTCATTTGATATCAAGAACATTGAACTGGCCGATCTGGGCAAGCGCCGCATTGAATGGGCCAACCAGTCAATGCCCGTGCTGCAAAGCATCCGCAAGGAATTCATCAAGAACCAGCCGCTGAAAGGCCTTCGCGTTTCCGCCTGCCTGCATGTGACCACGGAGACCGCCAACCTCGCGATCACCCTACGCGATGGCGGCGCTGACGTAGTGCTTTGCGCCTCCAATCCGCTCTCCACACAGGATGACGTGGCAGCATCTCTGGTCCGCGATTATGGTATTTCCGTCTACGCCATCAAGGGCGAGGACAACGAAACTTATTACAAACACATTCTTTCCGCGCTTGACCACAAGCCCCACATGACCATGGACGATGGCGCTGACCTGGTCTCCATTGCACTCACCAAACGAAAAGACGTGCTGGAAGGCATCATCGCCGGTACGGAAGAAACCACCACAGGTGTGATTCGCCTTCGCGCTATGGCCAAAGACGACCAGCTCCGCTATCCCATCATCGCCGTGAATGACGCGTTGACCAAGCACATGTTTGACAACCGCTACGGCACCGGCCAATCGACCATGGATGGCGTGATCCGCTGCACCAACTCGTTGATTGCCGGCTCCAAGTTTGTCATCGCCGGCTTCGGTTGGTGCGGACGCGGACTGGCTTCACGCGCACGCGGCATGGGAGCCGACGTCATCGTCACGGAGATTGATCCCACGAAGGCAATAGAAGCTGTGATGGAAGGCTATCGCGTTATGTCGATGGCGGAAGCGTCGAAGATCGGCGATTTCTTCGTCACCGTAACGGGAAACAAGAACGTCATCGGTCGCGAGCACTTCGATCTAATGAAGAACGGCGCAGTCGTGGCGAACTCCGGCCACTTCAACGTTGAAATTGACATTCCCACACTCGAAAAGATGGCTTCCTCCAAGCGCCAGACCCGCGACTTCGTGGAAGAATATGCCATGAAAGACGGTCGCAAGATTTATCTTCTGGGTGAAGGCCGCCTGATTAATTTGGCCGCAGCGGAAGGTCATCCGGCTTCAGTGATGGATATGAGCTTTGCCAACCAGGCGCTTTCCGCCGAGTATCTGGCGAAGAATTACAAATCGCTGGAGAAGAAAGTTTATCCAGTGCCGGAAGAGCTAGACAAAAAAGTGGCTCGCTTGAAGCTCGAAGCTATGGGTGTCAAGATCGACAAGTTGACAGCGGAGCAGGAAGAGTACCTGGCATCGTGGTCCGAAGGCACCTAACGCACCGAGCCACGAAGTGGCGAGTCCTGAGCGGAGCGAAGGATATAGCGAAGGAACGTAATTGTTCGCAAAACAGCAAGTTGCAACGCAGGCGGCGACTTCAGAGGTCGCCGTTTTGCTTGTTCGTTTGTTTGTACTAACTGCTTTGATGGACTTATCTGCATCCAACTGTGAGTAGCTGGAGTCCGCCGGATCGCTTGGCGTAGGGTTTCCTGAATTAGAGCGCACTTCCAATCTACAAAAGGAGAACACTGTGAAAGGTCTATTTTGGCTTGGGGTGATATTTGTGGTTCTGGGCATTGCGTCGCTGGTGGTCCCCATTCCCCACAGCGAGCGCGAAGGTGTTAAGGTTGGCGGTGCTTCCATCGGCATTGAAACCAGGCATGAAGAAAAGGTCTCGCCCATTATCAGCGCAGTCCTGATTGCAGCGGGCGCAGGCATGATGATTGCCGGTAAGAAAGCTTTGAGCTCTTGACCATTGAATCAGGTGGGAGAAAAGCGGCGGCTCTTATCGAGTTGCCGTTTTACTTTTACTGGCGGCTGGGCTCGGAGTCGGCACGACGCGGTGTTTTATTTGGCGAATCTTTTCACGGTCGTGTGGAAGTAATATTCGGCAGCTTAGGTCCAGTCTCAACATGCCAGATGCTAAGCCGACGCCCGAGTGCGGCCAGTAATTTCCCGTCCGGACTGAAAGTCAGGCCGGTAATCCATTTTTCTCCCGCAAAAAGGCTGATAAAGCGCTTTTCTCTCACAGAGTAAACGCAGATGGCGGTTCCTGATTTTCGTTGTTGTAGGCAGCGTGCAAAGGCTATTTTGGCGCCTTCTAATGAGGCGGCCATGAAAAAAGCTTTATTGAAATCCAGTGTACTTTGTTTTCCGGTTGCTAAATCCAAGAAGACAATTGTCGTGAATACATGGGGAGCGAAATCTGAAGGAGCTGGAATGTAATGAAGGTTTCCAGCGGGCGCGTGGTATTCAACAATGAGCTTCTTTCCCTCGCAGCAGAGCGCCAATGTCCGGATAATCACGGGAGGAAGATCAGACATTTTGGCCGTAAAGCTTGCAGGGTGGGGAAAAGTTCGGACCTTATGTCCCGCTGTAGTGTTCCAAATAGAGATCGTCGAACTGCCGGCGCAGACAAGTTGACCGTCCGGCGTGAAAAGGATATGTGCATCAGGCTCTGCAGGAATCGAACCGACCTTTTCTCCCGTGGCGACAAGGAAGACAGTCACAAATCTGCTGTCCAGCGCTGCCAGCCAACGGCTGTCAGCACTCCAGGCCAAGTTGGTGTTGGCCTGGGGGATGCTCCGCAGCAGAACGCCTGTGGCTGCATTTCGGATCCGGATATCGTCAGCTCCACCGGTATAAGCCAGCCACTTACCGTCGGGGCTAAAGAGTAGGTTGAGATAATTACTGCTGCCATCCGTTAAAGCCAATATCAGGCGTAATGTGTTCACATCCCACATGTGAACTCCTCCATTGCCATCTGCCGCCGCCAACTCGCTCCCGTCCGGGCTAAACGATATTCGTTGCCCTCCCGCATTCGCGGTGGATGCAAAATAACGCGGAATCGTAATCGAAGGCGGGTCAGGAAGTGCGGCCCTTGGCGGCTTATGAGCAGAAGAGCAGGCAACCATTGTCAGGACCAGGACTGAAGTCAGGGGTAGCCAGACCCGGCGGCCAATGAATCGATTCATTTTCGAAGAATGAACTAGATCGAGAAGAGGCTCAAGCGGCAAGGCGCGACGTCGCACTTTGTCGTGCTGGCTCGGTTCAGGAGTCTGGTCCGATGCTCTCTTTAACTGCAAGAATTGCGCGTTATTGCCGTTCTAATATGCGACGAACCATGACCAACTGCCCTAAATGGTAGGCGTTGTGATCAGCCGCAAGCAGCGCTTCTCGCAGTAGAGTTTGACCGTCACCGTGGGGAATCTTGGCGGTAAGGTCACGTTTGGGATCGGCGATCAGCTTATGTATGGCTCCCAGATCCGCCAGCACCTGTTTCACGCTTTTGTCCCAGGCCTTGTCGCTTGGCGGCGCGTCTGCTTTGGGCCAGTATTCGTCAGGCCATTTTGGAGATTTATGCTTCGCATTCTTGCTGAATTCAAGAATGTCCCATTGGGCAATGCGGATATGTTCCAGCAGCTGCCACGGCGTGTGCGGACCGCCGTCAGGCTTGCTGCCGCGGAGTTTGCGGGGAAATTTCTTTAGGGCTTCGCGCAGATCGATGTGTGCTTCTGCCTTGGTAAGCAGGTTGGAAATATGCTGGCGAACGGGATCAGTTTTCTTCATGGCATTTTATTGGATGATTGCAAGTCTGCCGGAGAACCAAGACATGCTGAATGAAGGTTACATGAGATTTCGACAGTCGGTTGGTCTTGCTTGCCTTCTGGTGTTGGGCCTGAGTTGCTCTCACGCGCAGGACACGAATCAACAAAACCCGCCAACCCTTCGCACGCAATCCAATGTGGTCTTTGCTCCATCTCTGGTGAAGGACAAAGCCGGCAAACTAGTGTTTGGTCTGCAGGCAAAAGATTTCATCATCGAAGACGACGGTGTAGAGCAGCAGGTCAGTATGGACGAAGCTGAGCCGCAGGAGGCGGTGTCGCTGGTCGTGGCGATTCAAACAGGACGCACGGCAACCGCCGAGTTTCAACGGATGAAAGGCCTGAGCATATTGCTGGCCCAAATCTTTGGACAGCCGCAGGTGGAAACCGCAATAGTGACCTTCGATAGCGAAGTGAGACTACTCCAGGATTTTACTTTCGATTCCGAACAAACGGCAGCCCACTTGAAAAAGCTGGAAGAGGGAGACCTTCAAGGAGCTGTGATTTATGATGCGGTCAATTACTCGGTAAATATTCTCAATAAGCGTCCTCAGGATAGCCGTCGCGTCCTCTTGTTGATCAGCGAAACCCGAGATCATGGCAGCCATGCCGTGACGTTGGATGATGCTGTTGCTTCAATC
>DATCAX010000510.1:0-2775 GCA_036512375.1 Candidatus Angelobacter sp.
CCTGCGGACCGGCAAGAGGCTGGCCGGAAGGCATACTGAAGTCGCAGTCCAGTTCAAGCGAGCGCCTCTCGTCCTATTTCGCGATACACCGGTCAACAGCCTCGACGCCAATCAGCTCATCATTCACATCGCACCGGATGAAGGCATTTCACTGCGCTTCGGCGCCAAAATTCCCGGCGCACTAATGAAGGTGGGCGAAGTGGAGATGGACTTCAATTACGCGGACTATTTCGGTACCACCGCCAACACCGGTTACGAAGTGCTTCTGTATGACGGAATCATGGGCGACCAAACACTTTACCAACGCGCTGACATGGTGGAGGCTGGCTGGACCGTTGTGGACCCGATCCTCGACGTTTGGAAAGCGCTGCCCGCCCGCAATTTCCCGAACTACGCTGCGGGATCTTGGGGCCCGGAAGAAGCCACTGACATCATTGCCCGTGACGGTCGCTCCTGGCGAACGATCAAGACATAAACCCTTCGGCGGCCCTCATAAATGGTTTGCAGCACATAAAGTTTTACAAAATGGGAGTAGAGGTCAAAATCGTTCCCGACAATGCGGCGCTTGCGCAGGCAGCGGCGCAGGAATTTCATCGCCTGGCGGAAGCCGCTGTTCTTGAGCGCGGACGCTTTTGCGTTGCGCTGTCGGGCGGAAACACTCCCCGCGCTGTCTATTCCTTACTGGCCAGCGAGCACAGGCAATTACCCTGGGACGGGATACACATTTTCTTCGGCGATGAGCGGCACGTTCCACCGGATGACCCTGAGAGCAACTTTCGCATGGCCAATGAATCTCTTCTGTCGAAGGTGCCAATCCCTGGGAAGAACGTTCATCGCATCTCCGCCGAACTGGACGCCCAAACCGCCGCCAGGGAATACGAGCAGGAATTGCGCGAGTTCTTCCAGCTGGTTGACCATGACTGGCCGCGTTTTGATCTGATTTTTCTTGGTTTAGGCGACGACGGCCATACAGCCTCGCTCTTTCCTGGCAGCAAAGCGCTCACTGAGGCATCGCACAGGGTGGCGGCAAACTGGGTGGAGAAGTTTCAGACCTTCCGCATCACCCTTACCTATCCAGTCATTAATCACGCTGCTGAAGTTATGTTCCTGGTCTCGGGTGCGAGCAAGGCGCCGATTCTGAGCCAGGTCCTCAGGCCCGGAGCGAAAGAATATCCGGCACAAAATGTGCGACCCGAAGACGGTCGGCTGCTGTGGCTGGTTGATAAGGACGCAGGCAGTCTGCTGCGGTTTGCCACGCCTCCCGCCCCTTAGTAGGGTCTCCTTCAAACCCCATTGCATTTCCAAGCCAGATGGCCTATTCTTTTATGGCGAATAAAAAACGAATAAACCATGGAATCCCTCTTTCCCCAATCCGAACCGGCAACCCATCTGGTGGGTATTGCCCGGCTGGCAGCGCAGGGTGAAGCCATCTCTGAGGGTCACAAAGTCGACTACATTTCGCTGGAAAATCGCAGCCTGCTTACGCGCTGCAACTCGACACGAATGCCTTTCTCCTGGCAGATCAACCCTTACAGAGGATGTGAATTTGCATGCAAATACTGTTACGCGCGGTATACGCATGAGTTCATGGAAATACGCGATGGGCTGGATTTTGAGCGCAAAATTTATGTAAAGAAGCACAGCGCATGGCTGCTGCGACAGGAATTGAGGCAGGTCCGGGCTGGCCAAAGTATCGCGATCGGCACGGCCACGGACCCGTATCAGCCTGCCGAAAGAAAGTTTGGAATTACACGTGCGGTCATGGAAGAGTTTGCGCGGCATGCAGGTCTCTCGCTGGGATTGGTAACCAAGTCGGACCTGATCCTGCGCGATCTCGACCTGCTGCGCGCCATTGCGAACAAGAATCGTCTGAGGATTCACATGACCATCACAACCACTGACACGAACCTGGCCCGCATTCTGGAACCTCGCGCGCCACGGCCTGATTTACGGTTTAGCGCTGTGAAAAGACTAGTGGCGGCCGGAATTTCAACCAGCGTGAATTGTGCACCCGTTCTGCCTGGCATCACCGATTCGCCAAAAGAGCTGGAAAACATAGTGCGTTCCGCTGCTGCGGCAGGGGCAAGGTCAGTAGCGGCAATACCGCTATTCTTGAAACCATGCTCAGAAAAGATATTTATCCCCTTTCTCCAGGAGCATTTTCCCAGCCTTGTCCCGCTTTATAGAACGCGCTATGCCGATCGCGCTTTTTTGCCGGTCGAGTACAAGAGGCGCATCGCAGCGCTGGTAAAAAGATTATGCCGGCTTCACGGTATCGCTGTGCGGGAAGGTGAATTCCGCGATCAGTCACCCATCGGAGGAGATATCAACAAACAACTAAATTTGTTCGGACCTTAACTCTGGTTGGCAGGACGAGGACCGTCCGAAATCCCAATCCAGAAAGTTTTCCACAGATAAAATATCGTGAGAGCCTATAAAAATACACCCCAAGTGATATCCAGAGCTGTGGCAAACCCCATAAGATTAAAAGACTTAATGTGTAAAATCACGCTAGGAAATCACCCGTAAATGTTGGTACATGTCCATCAGTACAATATTTGCTATGTCCATAAGGACATGTTATATTTGTCCTGCTTCACAACAGTTACATAGCTTCAACTGGTTCTGGAACGAATAATTTTGGGTCTAAAAAAAGATTTTTTTGTTCCATTCCTGTAAAACATGTGTACTATAGTACATCTTTTGCACTGTACTTAAGAACATGGCCTTCCAAGGTTCAGAGCCGAAAATGGTTTCGGTTGGCGCGCTTGAACA
>DATCAX010000511.1:0-6977 GCA_036512375.1 Candidatus Angelobacter sp.
TCTTTGCCCAAGGCCAGACAGCCAACCAGTCCACAGTTACGCCAGCCAACGGGCCGTTTGGTGGTCCGTTACTGGTGACCCCGATCGCCAGCTTTCCCAATCCCGTTCCGACCGCCGGAATCAGTGACGCTGGCCGCGCAGGTATAAGCATCTCGACCAGTGGGGCAGGCACTGGCAATTCGACCGATGGGATCGAGTCGACAATCGCACCGGCGCTGCCGGAATCAACAAATCAGGCCCCAGTGAACGATTTAGGGGCCTCCACTTTCGTGGGTGGCCCATCCGATGCTTCTGCGCCAAGCACAGTCGGCGTGGCTGAGGTCTCAATCCACTACAAGGCCGAGAAAGCCGCGCGTAATGCGCGAGTCTTGGATAATGAAGATGTGCAGAAAATGTTGGACAACAAAAACGGCGTGGCCATGGCGAAGAACATGCCTCCTCTAGGGCCGGGGAAACTGGAGCAGGGTGTGCAAGCGCAAAATGCTGGAATCCAGGCTGGCGCTACACCCACCACAACGCAGGCCGTTCAGCAGAATACGCAGGCAATCGCCCGGGCCAGTCAGCCCGAACAAAACAGCACGTTGAGCCAGCCTACGGCTGCCTCGCCCGGCCAGAACCAGACTACCGCGCCTGTTACTGACACAGAAAATTCCACCATGCCGCAGATCAATCCCAACCAGCAGTCCAACGATGCTCAAGGGAGCCGCCGTCTGCCCGCGACTGCCACGTTTTTGCCATTGTTGGGATTGTTGGGGGTGCTGAGCGGCGGAATCGGGTTCTGGTTCCGAAAGTTCCGGAAGTAGACTACTCGCAGTTAGACTCGTGTCGACTTCGCCCGGCGATCAGGAAGCTGGGCCTTCAGCGGTCGGTGCGAGAGGGGCGGCGGGCGCTTCACCGGCCTTCCCGTGGTTAATGACGTCCTTCAGTTCTTTGCTGGGCTTGAAATAAGGGATCTTCTTTGCCGGCACTTCCACGCGCGCACCCGTCTTGGGGTTGCGGCCGACACGGGGTTTCCGCTGCCTCGTTCGGAAACTGCCAAAGCCGCGGATCTCGATCTTGTCGCCGGAGCGGAGGGAGCGGACCACACTGTCGAAAATCGTTTCCACGATAATTTCGCTGTCTTTGCGTGTCAGCTCCGCCAAGCGTGAAACCTCTTCAATCAAATCGGCTTTGGTCATGGCTTTCATTCCACCTGAAATAGGCTTCCGCGTCAAGAACCGTTTTGCTTACAGCGAGATACACACTTTCAGGGCCACTTCTCCCGTTGGCGGGGATTGAAACATGAAAACTTGCTTATTTCCTGTTCTGAAGTGCTAGACCGGTACGATTACCCGCAGGGCTTGAGGGATGATCTCTATCGCAACCGGCGTTCGGCCAGCAAACTCGCCGTCTGCGTAAACATTCAGTTCTCGTTCGGCGTCGATTTGTATCTGTTTCGCCTGAAAGTAATCCACCTGCTTCAGCCGCAGGTGTGCGCCGAAAAAGATCGTCGGCACCCAGCACATCAGCTTGAGCTTATTCATGCTGTTGACAACGCAGACGTCCAGCAATCCGTCGTTGAGGGCAGCACGCGGTGTTATCTTCATGCCGCCGCCATAGCTTTGAGCGTTCCCCACCGCAATAAAGAACGTCGATCGCCGGATTTCCCTTCCATCCGCGGTAATGCTCATTGCCGCGGACTTGAATGCGATCAAAGATTGCAATGCCGCCAGCACGTATCCGCCGCGGCCCTTCAGCCAGGCCGGCATTCGATTGGCGCGGGCGTTGGCCTCCGCGTCCATTCCCACACCCGCCACACAGCAGAAGGGTATTTCTTTTCCATCTGCGCGAATCACACCCAGATCAATCGCTCTTACATTTTTTCCATCCGAGCAAAATTGCTTCCATGCTCGCAACGCTACTTTTTCACTGCGAATGCCGAGCGCCTTGGCAAAGTCATTGCCGCTCCCAGTGGGGACCACCAGTACAGGTACCTGCAGCTGATGAAGTTGAGTAAGATGGCGATGGACAGTTCCATCGCCGCCAAAAATCAAAGCAGCAGGACAGTTCGCAGAATCTTTCAGATTGTCCTGGATTTTTATCTCAACGCCGCTGCTTCTGAAGCGATCAACAACTTTGATCGGTACTTCCGGGTGAAGCAGCGCAGATGCGATCATGAGGAAGAAGATGACTCGTGGACCGCAGCCGCCCTCGGCTGCGCTGATTCTCTCCACGCCCATCGGTAATGATCTGGGCCTTTCGCGAGACCAGCAGCGATGGGATTCTGGACGATGTAGAGCATGCGGTATTCGAAATCGGCATCCGAACGAATAATACGGTCAAAGGACTCAGCTTCCCAAAGAGTTCCCTTCCTGCCAAGCAACTTGTTGACGCTATGGCTGGACACACCTTTAATTCCTTGCATGACTTCAGCAAGTGAATATGGCTCGCCTATTTCGCTCTCCATTGGGGTAAAAAGCATGTGGACATGCGTGGGCATCACGACGAACGCGTGCATATGAACTTTACGGGCGTTTTCAAACAGACAATGGTTAAAAATCAGCGTTCGCGCTTCTTCTGGAAGTACGAAGTCGTTACGCGTGCTAAAGTTGACAAAGTATGAAGCACCATCCTTTTCGATGTGAGGAAGGTTCCTTCGATAGTATGTGCTCATAATGGCTCTTCCCGTTCCCCTGAATTGTGGACCAGCAGCCGCCCCCGGCTGCGTCTTTGAATCTTCCTGACGCAGGCGAGGGCGCCTGCGCTCCACATTTTATTTAGGGTCCAACGTGATTTTCTTGATCCTCTTTCCGATGCGCAAATGGAAGCTCGGAACAGGAAGTACCACCATCATTAGGTTAGACGTTTTAACAAGCTGCGTATCAACTCTGACTGCGTTTTCTTTCAGCTTACGATTAGCTTCTGAAGATGACGCTGCCAGCCCTGCCTGGACAAGCAGTTTGTCAATACGAAGAAGTTTCCTCTGTCGTTCGAGAGGGCTCTTAAGAATGGTATCGACATCGGGAAAAGCAAAATATTGCGCAATCTCAACCGTTTCATCAATCTCGTGGCTGTCTCGAATGGCAACCACGTCAGAAATTCTGATACTGACTTCTTCCACATCCTCGGGCACCTCGTCCTTTTGAAACTGCTTTGCCCAATTCTCATCCGCTGCTGCGGCAGCTTGTTCCCCGTGGAAGTCCTGCACAATCCTGCGCGCCAGCGCCTTCTTGAGTTGCATGGGATGCTGCTTGCCGGTTGCTGCATCGGTCTTCATTCGATCGATTTCAGCAACCTTCACATCCGTCAGCAACTCGTAGTAGCGCCACATCAGTGCGTCTGACACGGACATGACTTTGCCGTATATCTCCTGCGGCGGCTCGCTGATGCCGATATAGTTCCCATACGACTTTGACATCTTCTGCACGCCATCTGTGCCTTCCAGGATCGGCATGGTCAGAATGATCTGTGATGGCTGCCCGAAATCTTTTTGAAGCGTGCGCCCCATGTGCAGGTTGAATTTCTGGTCGGTGCCACCCAGTTCCACGTCGGCTTCCAGAGCGACGGAATCATAACCCTGACATATTGAATAAAGCAGCTCATGAATGGCGATGGGCTTCTCTTCCTGAAAACGCTTGTGAAACTCCTCGCGCTCCAGCATCTGCGATACCGTAAATTTAGCCGCCAGCCGAATAAAGTCTTCAGCCGTCATCTTCGAGAACCAGCGCGAATTAAAATCAACCACCGTCTTCTGCGGATCAAGAATCTTGAAGACCTGAGCTTTGTAGGTCTCCGCATTGCGCTCGATGTCGGCTCGAGTCAGAGGTGGCCGCGTCACCGAGCGACCCGTAGGATCGCCAATCATCCCGGTGAAATCTCCGATCAGGAAAATCACGGTATGACCCAGGTCCTGAAAATGCTTGAGTTTGCGAATGAGTACAGTGTGGCCCACGTGCAGGTCTGGGGCCGTGGGATCAAAGCCAGCCTTCACGCGCATCGGCTTGCCGGTCTTCAGAGAATTTTCCAGGCGCTCGCGTAGTTCGCGCTCGTGGATAATCTCTGCCGCGCCCTTTTTTATATAAGCCAGTTGTTCTTCTACAGGAAGAAAGTTTGCCATCAGGGAGCATTATATCGACATGAGTGAGATAATCCGCTCAATAGGAGCGTCACCCTTGTGGGAAAGCTCATCTTCGCGTTTCAGTTGTTAGCGATTGCCATCGGGTCTTCCGGAGTCGCCCAGAAGCAAACACCGGCGGCGCCAACGCATTCGCTAAAGCCCTGTTCCCGCGAGGAGGAAAGGCAAGCCTCAGATGAATACGAGGAGCTGAAAATCTGGGAAGACATTTACCAATCTTTTAATAGGTATGGACATTGCGATGACGGAGCCATTGCCGAAGGGTATTCCGACAAAGTTGTTCATCTGTTGGCGACAAACTGGAAGAGTTTCCCCGAGTTAAACCGTCTGGCAAAAAAGGATCCGGCTTTCAGGAATTTCGTCATTCGCCATATTAACGGAACGGCGGACACGCATGAACTGCGCTCTGCCCAACAAAACGCGCGTCGGCGATGTCCAGTCGAAGGCAAGGCACTATGCAGGGTTATTGACCACCAGGTCACTCAAGAATTTCAGCTCATAAGGTCGCTACCTGCCCGATGATCCAAACCCGCCAGCCTTGCGGCTGGATTCATTGAGATCGTCTACCACTCGAACTTCGCCCGTCAGCACCGGGTACGGGATCAGATTGGCAATCTTATCGCCGGCGCGGATGGTCGCCGGCAAGTCGCTCAAATTTTCCATCAGGACTTTGATCTCTCCGCGATACCCGGAGTCAATCACTCCTCCGGTCAGCACCAGGCGACGCGACGCCATGGACGATTTATCGCGCAGCAGGGCTCCCATGGCCTCGCCTGATGGCGATGTGCACTCGATGGCAATGCCGGTAGAGACAATGGCATGGCCGCGGCCTTCCAGCGTTACGGTTTCGGCAGAGTAAATGTCATAGCCCAGATCTTCTCCCGGATGTGCGACCGTGGGCGCTTTGGCAGAGGCAGACAGCAGCTTTACGCTCAGCATCTACTTGCCCTCCGCTCGCGAATGGCTTCTGACAATGGTTCTTCCCTGAATTTCCACCTCGCCGGAAAGCAACAATCCAATCGCCTCCGAATATGCCTGATGCTCCTGCTCCAGAATTCTGGCCGACAGGGTATGCACGTCATCACCATCCAGAACCGACACAGTCTTCTGCAGAATGATTGGCCCGTGATCCAGATGCTCATCGACAAAGTGCACCGTGCAGCCGGTGACTTTCACGCCGTACTCTAACGCCTGTTTCTGCGCGTCCATGCCGGGAAAAGCAGGCAATAACGATGGATGAATATTTACGATTTGGTTGGAAAATGCCCTGATGAAGTCCGACGAGAGCAGGCGCATATAACCTGCCAGGCAAATCAGATCGACTTGCGCTTGTTTCAGTGCCGCAATCACCTCGGCATCATGCTCCTCACGGACACGGCCTTTGGAAGGAATCAATTGCGCATTCAGGCCTCGCCGCTTTGCCGACTCGAGACCTGGAGCGTCAGCACGGTTAGAAATTACGATCGCGATTTCGGCGTGAAGCCTTCCAGCCTTGATGGAATCCGCGATAGCCTCAAAGTTTGAGCCTCGGCCGGAAAGCAGGATCCCAATTTTTTTCAAGGCAGGCATGTTATGCGTAGTGCACTTTGCGATCGCCCTTGACGATCCGGCCGATGAGATATGCTTTCTCGCCCATTTTTTCAATTATCGACTGCACGCGCTTGAATTTCTTTGCTGGCACCACCAGGACCATGCCGATCCCCATATTGAAGGTGCGCATCATGTCGTCCTGCGGCACGTTGCCAATGTGCTGCATATGCGTAAACACGGGCAGAATCGGCCAGGTGCCCATTTCCACTACCGCTCCTGTGCCCTTGGGAAGCACACGCGGCAGGTTGTCTGTGATGCCGCCGCCCGTGATGTGCGCCATCGCGTGAACCAACTCAGCCGCAATCAACTTTTTCAACACTGGCCAGTAACTCTTATGCGTGTGCATGAGTTCTGCGCCGGCCTTGGCTTTCATCTCGTTGACGTATGTTTCCGGCGTGTACTTTGCGACGTCGAAAAACAATTTGCGTGCCAGGGAATAGCCATTGGTGTGCAGGCCGTTGGAAGGCAGTCCCACCAGCACGTCTCCGACTTCAATGTTGTCTCCGGTAATGATCTTATTTTTCTCCACGACACCAACGATAAAACCGGCCAAATCGTACTCGCCTTTGGAATAAAAACCCGGCATCTCGGCCGTTTCGCCGCCGATCAGCGCGCAGCCGTTGTGCCGGCATGCATCGGCCATCCCCTCCACAATTTTTTCTGCGATTTCCGGGTCCAGTGTGCCGGTAGCCAGGTAGTCCATAAAAAACAAAGGCGTTGCGCCCTGCACGGCAATGTCATTCACACAATGGTTTACCAGGTCGCCGCCCACAGTGTGGTGCAGGTTCATCATGAACGCCACTTTAAGCTTGGTGCCAACGCCATCCACGCTTGAAACCAGCACCGGCTCGCGAAACTTTTTCTTGTCAATGGCAAACATGCCGCCGAAGCCGCCGATTTCGCTGACCACTCCCGGGGTGAACGTACGATGGGCCAAGTATTTAATGCGCTGCTTGGCGCGGTCGGCGCGGTCAATATCAACGCCGCTATCGGCATAGGTGATCGAAGTCTTTTTCAAAGCAGAGGTCCGTTTGTACTTATTTTTGCGGGCACCGGGAGCGATGGAGTGCTTTATTGTAGCATTGGTTTTTCTGAAATCTCGAATTCCGAGGAGAAGAGAATGGCCCCTCAGCTCTGCTTCGTCGCCTTGGCCGCCGAGAGGTCTTTCCCCACGGAATCCAGCACACCATTGATGAACTGGACTGACTCGGGCGCAGAAAACTTTCGCGCAATTTCCAGTGCTTCGTTGATCACCACCGGTCGAGGCGTGTGG
>DATCAX010000512.1:0-2552 GCA_036512375.1 Candidatus Angelobacter sp.
AGCGTGAGCAGCCTCGCGTCTTCGGCTGCCTGTGTGGCTGCACGCGCCACTGCGCCGATAGGCGTTATGTTTTGCTTTTGCCGCAAATAAGCCTGCCCCTGCGCCAGATAAGCTTTGGCTTTTCCCAGCGTGTCAGCGGCGTATTGGTCAGCTCCAGCAGCCTGCGCAATCGCGACCGCGTTTTCAGCCTCCAGCAACTCCAGCGGAGTCTTCTTGTCAGCAGTGGTTGCGGGCAATTGATCTGGCGTCAGATTCACCGTGTACTGCCCTTTCTGCAGCAGGTCAAACTTGGCTGAGATCGGATGATTTCCGCCCGCAGTGTCCTGTCGCACAATGTTTTCGGCGACCACGAGATTGCTGGGACGCGTTACCGCGAAGTAAGGCTCTGCGGTCACAATCATTCCGAATTCCTGCAAACCGCTGGTGACCTGCAGGCGTGAATTGCCGTCGTCATTGAGCCTGATTTCGCCCATGTTCAACGGACGGCCTTCCGGTGTAATGGCCCAAAGAACATACGTCAGGTACTCCGGACCAAAGCTGCGCGGAGGCGCTAAATGGCGCAGCGTGGCATCAATTGCCAGACGGCCCGTATGCCCGGTCACCTTGGCGTTTCCGTCAACGGCCGGCATGAGCGAAGTCCCTTTGAAATCGACCTGGGTAGTGCCCCCACGATCACGATAGTCCACGGCTTCGGTGGTCCGTTCCACCACCGTCACTCGATACACAGGAACTTTATCGTTCTGTTGGTCGTCAGCATTGGGCTGATTGTCTGGTTTTTGCGCGTTAGGAGAATTGCTGTCAGAAGAACTCTGACTTGATGGAGGTGGATTTTGATTGTCTGGCGTGGATGGAGCGGCCCCTTGCTGGGCGCTAAGCGGCAAGAATGTAAAAGCGGAGAGAGCCAACGAAAGAACCAGATTACTTTTCATACGCGAGTTCCTGCTTGAAATGAATTCATGTGCGTATATAGATGATGCCGTTCGTCCCGGCGTTTTCCACCCTAAGCTTTAAGTTGTAGGTAAATAAGCGCGGAATGGGCAATCTGCGTTCCCGAACTCAACGCACCACAAATGTGATATCGGCGTAGAAACGGTCGGGTGTGCCTTTGTTGATATAGGGATGGAAGCGCCACTGCTTCAGTGCCGCGGTTCCGGCAGTATAGAGCGCGGGAGCCACTTTATTTTGATTCTCAACCGCCTGAACCTTGCCAGTTTCGTCCACGGAAACTCGTAGACTGAACTTGCTCCCCTTGCGGCCCTTGCCGGCCGGGACTACCGCTTCCACCACGTGCGTGGCCAACTTGCGGGCTTCCGCGTTACCCAACACCGGAATTGGATTCTCAATACGGGTCGTAAACGCGAAAGTCAGCACTGCTTCCATCTGTGAAGGGCCGCCGTTGGTGTACGGTTTGTATCGCCAGCGTAGCACCTGCTCGCGGACTGCTTCATTCAACCCCGGATTATTCGAAGCCAATGGCCATGCCTCTCTGACCTGTCCTGACCGATCATTGGAGATGTACAAGCTCATTACGCCCTCAGTCTTTCCTTCGCGCACAGCAGGCCACACGATCGGCGGTGTATTCAGCGCCAGCAAACGGGCTGAATCTTCTGCCACCTGGCTGGTCTTCATCCGCTCAGTTGCAGGTGTGGCTGTTTCGATGGTGAATAGCTTCTCGTCCGGGCCGGCCAGTTCGGCAAGCTCGGTAACTTTCTCTGTCAGCGCGATGCCTGGCGCAAGCTCCACTTTGATGGTTCGCGCAACCATTTTCTTCTTGAAGAGCTGATAGTCGCCAAACTGAGCCTTGTACCCCGGAGTGACTACTGCCTGAAGCAGCCCGCCCTTGCCGCTGAAACAAAAAGCATAAGTGAGGCTGTTTTGCGCTGGAGCGGTTCCCACCTTGAATTGCATATTCAGGCAAGAATTGGATTTGGCTGAATCCTCTGGGATTTCCAGTTCTCCGCGCATGGCTCTAAGCTGGTCCACCATGGGGAGGGGGTCAAAAAGTGCGGTAACCATGTCATGGAGCCAGAAGGGATAGTAGTCGTCCGTGAGTTTTTCAGAGACTTTGTCTCCATTGGCGATCAAAGTCTGGGAAAAGCCGGCAGATTGCACCGTACGCCGCCATTTTTCCGGTGAAACCCAGTACTCCTCCACCTCGGCGGAATAGCCCGGTTCAGATACGCCCACGCTTGCTATATGCGCCTTCAGATGGAACGGAACGCCACCTGCCAGCGTAAGCTGGCTTTGCTGCAGAGCGTGATCGGCCGCCTGGCCGATGGACACTACTTTGTCCCCGGCTTCCTGCGCCCTCACGGTCACAACAAGCAAAGGAAGAAGCGCCAAGCATAGCAGGAGCCGGATCCTCATGCTTTCTTTTCTTGGAGGGTGGAGAGAAAGTGTCGCGCCTCGCGCGCATTGTAGGTCTTGTTGTAGATGGGCGAATCGGGCTCCTGCAATCGGCCACCTTCGCGCAGTGACCCGGTATCGATCGACGCAAAGCCAATTTCCTCAATCAACCGGGCGACCACAGCTTTCGCTTCTGCGTCGTCACC
>DATCAX010000513.1:0-2595 GCA_036512375.1 Candidatus Angelobacter sp.
TCCCAAAGCCCGTGTCGACGATGCCTGGCCCTGTGCCACTGGCAAAGGCTGGACGATCATTAAAGATGGAGTCCCCATTCAGGTCCGTGCCGGTGATGATGTTGAAGGGAGCGCCTGAGTTCGCAACCATGAAAGGACTTACACGGAATCCGTGCGGCAAAGACACAGTCCCACCGAAAAAGAGGCGATGGCGGACATCGAACACGGCGCGCCCGTAGTCAGCGGAAATTCCCTTGGTCGGATCAGAGGCGAAGCTGATAGCGCCCGCGGTGTTGCTGTTCGCATGGCTGAACATATAAAAGCTGAAGATCGTCAGCCTGGTACCGGCACGCATGTTGAAGCTGGCAATCAGTTGGTTCTGGTTGAAAACTCCGCCAGACTCAAACTGGTATTGCGGCACCGGAGTCGCGCTCACCACACTGGAAAAGAGTTGATGGACGCCGTGAGAGTGGAGATACGTGCCCGTGAGAGTGGCAGACTTGGTGATTTGGCGTTCGACGGAGCCGGCAAACTGGACCGTATAGGGTATGCGCAACGCTGGATCAATGGCGTAAGTGGTGGTCTGCGTCGTGGGCAAGGACGGGATATTAGGATAGGACGCGAACAGCGAAGCCAGCAACGCCTGATTGGCAACATTTCCGGCGCTGGTGTTGTTGGGATCGACTGTGATCGTAACCTGCTTCTGGTTGATGCCGTTGAGCCGTTCCGCCTGCATGATCAGGTTTTGCGAGAAGCGATCGTAAAACATTCCAAAGCCGGTGCGGATCACGGTTTTGGGCGCGGCGTTCTTCTTGCCGCCCAGTCCCCACGCGAATCCCACGCGCGGCGCCCAATTGCCGTGATCCTTGATGCCATTCTGTGTCTCAAAACGAAGCCCGTAGCTCGCAGTCATGTTGGGACGGATCTTCCAGTCGTCTTCAGCGTAAAGCCCGGCATCAACAAAGGTGTCTTCAATCAGCGGACTGCCGGTAAGTACCGTTAACTGCGTTGGCGTTCCGTTCTTGAAATTCGTCAAGGGAGTGATAGTCAATTGCGTGACTGGGTCTTTCGTAGCTCCAAACGTAAATGTTCCGTTGAAGTTCTGCGTGGAGGTGCTGGAGTTCGCGGTAGCGCGCAGCCTGCCTCCCAGCCGCATGAAATGATTGCCTTTGTTGATCGATGTATAGTTCTGCAATTCGTAGTGATTGGTGATGACCGAACTGATGCCGAGCGGGTTACCGCCTTCACTGAATTGGCCGAGCACGTTAATGGTGGGAATAAACGACAGAGAATTCTGATCAGTTGAACCGCGCTCCCACTCAAAGCGCGTTTCATTGATGGCGTGCGGGCTTAGTATCTGCGTATCGCTGACCTGAATTTCATTTTCGTTTCCGCTCTGGTTGTAGCCCTGAGATGGCAGGGACAACTGGCTGATACCATCATTCTCTTCATGATTATGGGTGAACTGGTACCGGACCATGAGAGTGTTGGAAGCTGAAACCTGGTAGTCAAAGCGAGTGCTCACGTTAGTGCGGACCCGGGGATTGAGAACACCAATCACGGGCACATTGGCAGCGGTAAAGGCCGCGGGGAGCACTACCGTGGCCTCGTTTATGTTACGGCGCTCGGCGTTGATCTGATACGAGGCTTTTTTTCCAAGCGGCCCGCCCACGTTTCCGCTCACCATCTGCGTGCTGAAATCAGGCTCGTTGGCGGCGAAGGGATTCAGCCCATCGAGGAACGAATGGTTGTCGTTGAAAAAGAACTGGCCGTGAATTTTGTCAGTGCCGGGCTTGGTAAGGATTTCAATCCGGCCAAAACCCATGCGGTCATACTGCGCGGAAAACGGATTCTGGTTGATGCGGATTTCCCGTATGGAAGACTTTGGTGGAAGCTGACCACCGGTGAAACCGTCAATATAAATCTGTCCGCCATTGGGACCGGCGGAAGGCCCCGCGAGAGCCTGGAGTTCTGACTGCAATTCATCGGGATCGTCCGAAAGCGCGTCAAGGTCTTTGCCGCTGATAACGACGCTGCTGGCATTAGCGTCCGGGCTGGTGCTCACCCTGGCAGCATCACTCTGCACGTCAATGTCTTCTTCTTTCACCACAATCGCCAGCGGGATATCGGTCTGCTTCACCTGGCCAGCGGCGATCTCCATTTCCTGCGTCGTCGGAGCGAAGCCTTTTGCCGTGACACTTACGGTGTACTTACCCGGCGCGAGATTCTTGACGTCATACGCACCAACGCCGTCTGACGTGGCCGAAACAACCAGCCCGCTGGAATTCTTAACCGTAATGCTGGCTCCGGGAATAACTGCGCCCGTGGCATCAACTATCTGTCCGCGAAGGCGGCCAGTCTGGGTCTGCGCCTGCGTCTGCGCAAAGACCGAACCGGAACAAACCAGAAGTATGGAAACAATAAAAACGGAGATACGCACCCGGTTCCCCGACAGCCAGAATTTCATCAATCTCTCCTCGATCGTTATACTCATCGCCCAGCCTGTTCTCTGCCTTGGTTATTGCGAACCAGCATCCCCACCCGGGGCGCCCAGGTTCCATCCGGAAAACAGCGCGGCCGCGCTCATGCCGTTCGGCGACGCGGTAAGAATCGGCT
>DATCAX010000514.1:0-2940 GCA_036512375.1 Candidatus Angelobacter sp.
CCCTTCCGGCAGAAGCCATCGCGGTTGGCTCTCTCCGTTACACCGGATCCCTGCTGCTGCGAGCTGATGTCTTTGCTCAAAGTGAAGCTCAGGCCCGGCAGATTGTGGATTCCGCCAATTCTCATCTGGCGCTGGTGAGAAGCATCGGGCAGTTCATAAAAACCAAGGGGCCTGACCAGGACATCAGAGCGGCATTTGACAGCCTGCAAGCCACGCAAAAAGAAAATGTGGCGGTTTTCACCGCCACAATTCCGCAATCGATTCTCAAAAAGATTTGGTCAGAAACTCAGTCACAGGGCGCTATATCCGGTGCACCCACACGCTAGCAGATCACATGGCTCCTGAAGCCACCTGCTGGTTAAAGCTGAACCGCAGGTACTTATGTGGGTTAACCGGGGTATTGAAGATTCGGACTTCATAGTGCAGATGCGGACCGGTGCTGCGTCCGCTCTGTCCCACGTAGCCCACCGAATCGCCGCGGCGAATCAACTGACCCGCGCTGACAGCAAACCCTGAAAGATGGCCGTAAAGTGTGCTGATCCCATTGCCATGGTCAATCATCACAACGCGGCCGTAGCCGTTCATGAAGTCAGAGAAGCGGACAATGCCATCCGCCGGAGCAATGATGCGAGTGCCGTAGTCGCTGGAAATGTCCACGCCGCGATGGAACGCTCCCTCGCCGCTGAACGGGTCAATACGCTCGCCAAAAGATCCGGTAAGTCTTCCCTGGACGGGCCAGAGTGTTGGCGCCGCCGCCAGTCGCGTCCAATCACGCGTGCTGGTGTCGCGCACATCACCCATGCCAATGCCGACCGAAGCTGCGCCGGTCATTGCCGAGTTCCGCAGCGCGTAAAACTGTTGCAATGATGCGGAAGCCGGGTCGTCATCTTCAAAGGCTGGATCAGGCTTGAGACCGTACAGTGAAGAAACTTCACCGGCCAGGGAGCTGAGGGACTGTGCTTGCAGCTCGTTTTCCTGGGCAATCTGCTCAAGCTGAGAGTACTGTGATTTCAGGGCTTTCTGTTCATCGCGAAGCTGGTTGAAACGCTGCGTCTTCACCACCATCCGGGTGTAAGAGCCAAGCATGCCTGTTATCGTGAGCATGCCAATCAGCGCGCCGGCCACAAAAACGTACAGGTAATGCATCGGGACGGGGATCTTCAAAAGCTCCCCTTCCGTATTTCTTGCCACCAACATGATGTAAAAACGCTTACGCAAAATGTTTACTCCAGTTAGTGATTTTCCCGATCAAAGTGCCCTGAGCATTGTCCGGCTGGATACGTCCGACTGGTACGCTCTTCTGGTTCCCAATGCTTACATGCCGTTTAAGGCTAAAATTCCTTTGTGCCGCTGGTCAAAATCAGGGGAGTAGGAGCGGCTCAAGGAATATGAAATGTTGGATGACTTTAACAAGGCCACTCCGGCACTGTCAACGCCCGAACGGCCCGGTTCGGTGACGAAGGTCGACTGCAAGGAGCCGCCCCCCGACCGAACTCCGGCTATGGCCTTCCGTTCCTCTGCCGACTGTTAGTTGGATCGATCGCACAGCGCATCAGTCCCACGGGCACACCCCTTAGAAATGGGAATATTGCCGTTACGTGCCGCCTGGAGCCTGTAAGTTCGTAACCGTAGACGTGCAGAGATAAATTCGAAGCAAGTCTATATTTTTGATATAGTTAGCCAGAACAATGCTCAAAGAAAGAAGCTTGATTCAGCATATACGGAAGCTCGCTGGCCTGCCACCGAGCAAAGCCGTGGTTCGCGGCATCGGCGACGATTGTGCCGTCCTCCGCCTGAAGCCTGGCTCTGAGCTGCTGGTCACCACCGACCTCTGTCTGGAAGACGTTCATTTCCGCCGTGCCTGGCACCCGGCCACCGCGGTTGGGCACCGCTGCCTGACCCGTGGCCTGAGCGACATTGCCGCCATGGGCGGGGAACCACTGGCCTGCTTCCTCTCTCTTGGTCTTCCTGAAGACCTGCCGCAAGTCTGGGTGAACGGCTTCCTCCGTGGGCTTCTGAATCTTGTCTGCCGCTTCAACGTTCACCTGGCCGGTGGCGACATTTCCTCCGCCCGCCAGATCACCGCAGACATCATCGTTACCGGCCAGATCCCTGTCGGCAAAGCCGTGCTCCGATCAGGCGCGTACCCCGGCGATAGAATCTACGTTACCGGCTCTCTGGGCAGCTCCGCCGCAACACTGAAGCAGCTTTATGCCGGGAAGAAGATCAAGCCAGCAAAGTCCAATGCCCACTTTTACCCCACCCCGCGGATCGAAGTGGGAAGCTGGCTGCGAAAGCGCCGCTTTGCCACGGCCATGATCGACCTTAGCGATGGTCTTTCGGTCGATTTAACCAATATTTGCGAAGAAAGTGGAGTGACGGCTATCGTGACAGCAAATAAGCTACCCATTGGTAAAGGCGCGGATCTGGAGCTTGCGCTCCATGGAGGCGAAGACTACGAACTACTTTTCACCGCTCCTAGCCGCGCCAAAATTCCTGCCCAAATCGCCGGCGTCGAGATCACCGAAATCGGTAAGATTGGGAACCTTACAGATTACTCGTCAGCAATACAGATTCTGGGGGACAATGGCAAAGTCAGGCCGCTGGAGCAGCGCGGTTGGGAGCATTTCAAGAAGCAACGCTGATTGTCCAGACGCCGGAATCAAAGATCGACAGATCGAGTAACTTTCAACAATCTTGCACGTAGGATGGTTTATGAGTTCTCCAACTGGTCCCACTCCGCCACCACCGCCGCAGTATCCAGTCGCAACCTCACCTGTCGCTCCCGAGCCCACCGGTCCAGGTCTTTCTGAGCCCCAGCGTCTGGTCAACACGTTTATTGCGCCCAGCAAAACGTTCGCCGATATCCGACGAAACGCGAGCTGGTGGGTGCCACTGTTATTGATCTCGATTTTCGCCATCGGCTTCTTTGTCATGATT
>DATCAX010000515.1:0-2851 GCA_036512375.1 Candidatus Angelobacter sp.
CCCCAAAGATATCCTGGGCGGAAAGACCTACATCTTCGCCAATTACCAGGGCACCCGTTTCCCCTTGTCGGAATCCTTTGACAGGCTGGTTCCCAGTGCGGACATGCGCAACGGCATTCTGCACGATCCCAGCAACCCCGCAGTCACCTACAACCTGAACACCCTTGATCCCCGGGGCATTGGGATCAATTCCTTTGTGCAACAACTGTGGAGCCAGCATATGCCGCTGCCAACTCCAGGAGCCGGTTGCGGCCCATTCACGGGTGATGGGAAATGCGACGGCGTCAACACCTTGGATTTCCGGGGCCAGCTGGGTATTCCGCAGGACGACAACTTCGGCGTGGTGCGTCTAGACCATGACTTTGGCGCGAAGTGGCACCTCATGTCGAGCTACCGTTATTACCATCTGAAGCGCGCCACCGATGATCAGGTTGATATCGGAGGCTTTTTCAAGGGCGACACCGTGGGCACTCCTACAGCCCTCACCAACCGTCCACAGGTGCCCTGGTACTTCGTAGTTGGATTGACCACCAACATCAGCTCTAACGTTACGAATGACTTCCGCTACAGTTACCTGCGGAACGCGTGGGAATGGGGTTCATTCGGAGATCCAGCACAGTTCACTGGCTTGGGTGCCGCGCTTGAGCCGGGCGGCGAATCCCACACCGAGGCCTTAACGCCCTATAACGTGAACACCCAGCAAACACGTACACGTTTCTGGGATGGGAAAGATCACTTCTTCCGCGACGACGTATCCTGGCTTAAGGGTTCGCATTTTTTCCAGTTCGGCGGCCAGTATCAGCACAACTGGAACTATCACACTCGCACCGACAATGGCGGCGGCATCAACTACTACCCGGTGTACTTGCTGGGGAATAATGGTGCGAATGGCAGCGGCAACGTAGATTTCAGCCTCCTTGGCCCCGCGTTCACTTCCGGAGCTCCTAACGCAGGCACTCTTAGCCGTGAGGCTGCCGCGGTATTGGGCGTAGTAACCCAAACGCAGCAGGCTTACACCCGCGCTGGCAATAATCTGCAGTTGAATGCGCCGCTTGTGCCGGCATTCGACAAAGTCACGATTCCTTACTACAACCTGTATGTTGGCGATACTTGGCGGATAAAGCCGACCGTGACCATAAGCTATGGCCTAGGTTGGACTTTGGAGATGCCTCCAGTGGAGGATAACGGTAAGCAGATCGTGCTCGTGGACGCCAACGGCAAAGAGATCGGAACGGAAAACTACCTGAACGCGCGCAAAGCTGCAGCGTTAGCGGGTCAGGTCTATAACCCGGAAATTGGTTTTGCGCTGATTGACAACGTCGCGGGACACCCGAAGTATCCCTTCAACCCGTTTTACGGGGGATTTAGCCCGCGTGTTGCAGTCGCGTGGAACCCAGATTTGGGCCCGGCACTCGGAGGAAAGAACAGCGTCATCCGCGGTGGTTACGGGCGAATTTATGGGCGAGTAAACGGTGTGAACCTGGTGCTAACCCCACTGTTAAGCCCCGGCCTCATCCAGCCGGTCATTTGTCCAAATGTCCTGAACTACACAACAGCGCCGGGCGACAATACGCCTTCTTGCAACCCAGCCGTCACACCAAATGCCAACACCGCATTTCGCATTGGCACGGACGGCACCACCGCTCCAATTCCAGCAGCCACCGCGACACTGCCTCAGCCGTATTACCCGGGTGTCGGCGGGAACACCATCGGCTCTACCGCTTCACCCCTCGACCCGAATTTCAAGCCGAACTCAGTTGACTCCTTTGACATCTCCATTCAGCACCAGTTCAACAGCAGGATGTCCGTTGAAGTGGGGGCCATTAGTCGCTGGATCCACAACGAATTACAGAACATCAACATCAACTCAGTGCCATACATGATGGCGAAGGGTGGACAGCAATTCCAGGCTGCCTACGCTGCCGTTGAGAAGGCCATGGGTTGTACCACCTCGGTCGCCGCTTGCAGCAGTGCGACTCCGGCTTCAACCCTGGCGGCACTGTCATCGCAGCCTTTCTTTGAGGCCGCGTTGGCCGGCACAGGATACTGCACTGCCGGCAATTGCACGGCAACCGTTGTCCAAAATGAATTCAGCAACTTCCAAACTCAGAGTGTTTGGAGCCTCTGGTCTGACCTGGACGCCGGCGGTAGCGCACCCGGTTTCAATTTCCCGTTCAGTATGATGAACACGGCCGGGCAAATGTCGAGCAACGTCACCATGAGTACGAGTATCGGCCACGGCAATTACAACGCCGCGTTTATCACTTTCAAAATGAACGATTGGCACGGCTTCACCTTGCAGAACAACTTCACCTACAGTAAAGCATTAGGGACCGGAGCCGTTATTCAGGCTACCAGTCAGGAAACTGCCGTTGATCCCTATAACCTGAATACCCAATACGGTCCGCAAGCCTTCGATCGAAAATTCGTGGATGCGCTGTTTCTGGTGTACCAGCCACCGGTTTATCGCAATCAGCATGGTGTACTTGGACACATTTTGGGCGGCTGGACTATCGCCCCGATCTTCACCGCAGGCAGTGGCGCTCCCGATTTTTGCAATACCAATACAGGTGCTGCTAGCGAAGGATACAGTGGCTCGCAGGATTGGGGCTCGGGAGACGGTAACAACGTCTTCACCAACGCCAACTGCGTGCTGACTTCCACGGCCGGGACTAGCGCCTCGGTTCACAACGTCAATGGTGTCGCCAACATGTTCGCGAACCCATTGGCCGTATTTAACAATGTTCGCCCGCTGATTCTGGGTTTTGACGGCAACAGCGGCGGCTTCGGCCAGGTCCGTGGGCTGCCCTACTGGAACATGAACCTGGGCGTAAAGAAGAACATACGAGTA
>DATCAX010000516.1:0-2452 GCA_036512375.1 Candidatus Angelobacter sp.
AACGAGCTGAAGGTCTTCTTGATCGCTTCAGCGAGTTCGCCTTTGGGATCGCCACCTCCGCCCTTCTTCATAGTTTTCCAGAACAATGAATGATTGGCGTGGCCACCTGCATTGTTGCGGACCGCGATCCGGATGTTTTCCGGTACCTCGTCCAGCTTGGTCAGCAGCTCCTCGACCGAAAGCTTCTGTAGGTTGGCATAACCTTCGAGAGCCTTATTCAGGTTGTTGACGTAGCCGGCATGATGCTTGCCGTGATGGATTTCCATGGTCTTGGCGTCGATGTACGGTTCTAACGCATCCAGCGCATAGGGTAATGAGGGCAACTGATGCGTGCCAGCTTGAGCCGTTCCTGTCTGTTGAGCCATACCTTCCTCCTCGTTCTGAGCTTGGATTATTCTGTCATGTAAAACTGGATTACGTCGATGTAACAGGCGTTTCTGTCGAAGGTATAAACAGACCATTGTTAGAAAGGCACAAAAGTCCCAGCATGAGAATCGCAATGAAAAAGAAGGTATCACTGTCATTTGTGCTGGCGGGCCGCAATAGGAAAACATGCATGTTGGGAAGAAGGCCCCGATTTGAAAATGGAAAAGTCGTTACAAGCGACCATTCCGGGAGCGCTCGAGGGGCATACGAGCCTCGGGAGGCAATCCAAGACGGCGCTTTCGGACGACCGGGTATCGAGCCACGATGGACTCACGGCGACAAAGACGGAGTGGGGACGGCGTATGCAGTTTCGAGTCGAATTTGGTTCACCTTGTGGAACGGCATTATCACTGAAGTTTATTATCCAACAGTAGATCACCCGCAGATCCGAGACCTTCAGTATCTCATCACGGATGGAAAGACTTTTTTCCATGAAGAAAAACGCAACCTAAAATCCATCTGCGAGCGTCTTTCAGATCAGTCTCTTGGCTACCGCTACACCAACACCGATTCCGAGAACCGGTACACCATCATCAAGGAAATCATCACGGATCCGCATCTTGCCTGCATTCTCCAACACGTTCAGCTTAGCGGTGATGAAGCATTTATCTCGAAGTTGCGCCTCTACATGCTTTGTGCGCCCCATCTTCAAGTCGGCGGACGGAGTAACAACGGCTATGTGATCCACGTAGCGGGCCGGAAGATCCTGATGGCAGAGAAGGAAGGAGTATGGTTGGCACTCGGGGGCACACTCCAATTTTCTCGAACTTCCTGTGGTTACGTTGGCCGGAGTGACGGCTGGACCGATCTCGCCGGTAACTTTCAAATGGACTGGGAGTTCGATCAGGCCTCTGACGGAAACATTGCGCTGATGGGAGAAGTTGGCCTGGATGGTAAGCGCGAGTTCACCATGGGACTGGCGTTCGGTGACACGGAGCACTGCGCGATAACAACCCTTTTTCAGGCACTTGGCATTCCGTTCAAAGAACAATTGAGGCGATACACGGAACAATGGGACCGCACCTCCGCGCACCGGCTTCCTTTGGAAAAGTTTTCAAGTGACAACGGCAACCTATACCACAGCAGCCTCAGTCTGCTTCTCAGTCATGAGGACAAGTCTTATCCGGGTGCCTTGATTGCTTCTCTCTCGATTCCTTGGGGAGAAGCAAAGGGTGATGCGGACAACGGCGGATATCACCTTGTCTGGACCCGTGATCTGGTGAGCAGCGCCTCTGCCATGCTTGCTGCCGGCGATCGTGTCACACCTCTGCGCGCACTGATTTATTTGGTGGTGTCACAGCAGGAAGACGGAGGCTTTGCACAAAATTTCTGGATTGATGGTGGGCCATACTGGCGGGGAATTCAGCTTGACGAAGTGGCTCTTCCGATTCTTTTGGCCTGGCAGCTGCAAAGGGAGAGCGCTCTTCAAGATTTTGACCCGTACCCGATGATCCTGAAGGCGGCTGCTTATTTAATTCGTCATGGACCTGTCACTGAGCAGGAGCGCTGGGAAGAAGCTAGTGGCTACTCTCCTTCGACGCTCGCTTCCAACATTGCTGCTCTGATTGGGGCGGCATGGTTTGCGCGTGTTCGAGGAGAGGAGGGAGTTGCAGCAATGTTAGAGGAGTACGCTGATTTTCTGGAATGTCATATCGAAGCTTGGACCGTCACAACAGAGGGCTCGCTTGTCCCTGGGATTCAGCGGCACTACATACGAATTCTGCCGGAGGATGTCGGCAACGCCAATCCCCTGGAGGACCCAAACTCAAAAGTTCTAACGATCAAGAACCGTCGGCCCGGATCTCAAGGTTCATTCCCAGCAAAAGACATCGTTGATGCCGGCTTTCTTCAGCTCGCGCGTTATGGGATAAGACGGCCCGATGATCCAGTAATCGTGGATTCTTTGAAGATCGTTGATGCGGTATTGAAGGTGAACACTCCGGTCGGGCCGGTTTGGCGTCGTTACAATCACGATGGTTACGGTCAGCGAGAGGATGGTGGCCCCTACGTAGGGTGGGGCAAGGGT